>NZ_DAIESY010000013.1:0-3366 GCF_027346185.1 Halothiobacillus sp. | reverse complement strand
CGCCCCATCCTTGGCTTGCTTGCCGTGCCAGAATGTCGCGCCCGATCTGCCAATACAGCAGCACCAACTCGCGGTTGACCGCCAGCGTGGCGCGTTGCTGGGCGGTGTGGATACGGCTCTTCAGGTCGGCCAGCCAATCGGTATAGCCCTCGGGGGACGGGGTCAGGCTGACAGGTTTATCGCTCACGCTTTCTTCCCCCTGGTGGTTTTCAAAGCAGGCTTGGCCTTGGCCGCCGCCGTCATCTTGGTATACAGCTCGAACAGCTTTTCCAGCCGCTCGGTGTCGTTCTTGAAGCGGCGGCCGATGTAGATGCGCTCCAGCACTTCGTCGTTGCGCTCGTGGGCGCGGCGCAGGTTGTCCGGCATATTGTCCGGGTCGTACAGGTCGGCGATGGTGGCGGGGAAATGCGCTTCGCGGGCCAGCAGGATGTTCTCGGCGCAAGCAGTCAGGTCAGCCTTGTTCTGCTCGGTGAGAAGCGGCACGGGGAAGGTATTCCAGCCGAGGGTGTTGGAGTAGCGAAAGTCAGTTTTCATTTTCCCGCAGACAGTACCAATCCAGACCAGATGCAGGCGCGAGGCAATGAGTGCCATGTTCCACAGGGGGGCGTCGTAGAGGGCGAAGGCAAGGTTGCTAACAATGGCCCCAGGTTCCATATAACCAACAGGCAAGTAGTCTCGTGACTCAGAAGAAACGCTGGGAACAATCATTACAGTCTCATTACCAGACTGGCGAATTTCTCCGAATCGGTGAGGTACATTTGCAAGCGCTACCGTTGCAGCCTTGGTGCTGTCCAAGCGCATTTTCTTTACGGCTTGGAGCCTTCCAGCTATGCAGGCGAGGGAGCTGATTTCGACTGCATCCTCATCTCCAACCCAAATACAGAAACGTTCAAGGCCACGGATAAACTCAGCAGACCCCGAAATTTTGCGGATAAATTTGCTTGATTGATCTGCTGTAAGAACAAGTGCTTGGACTTCGTCGTGAGAGAGCAGCAGATGGCCGCCATCCGTGGGCTGATTGCCTTTGGTCATTTCTGCCTGCTCGCCTAAAGGGCGAGGGAGTTTTTCTACCATCACATCGACACTAGGCACCAAGTAGGCGTTGATATGTTCCACCTCTTTTACATCCACGGCTACGCTCTTGCCACTGTTAGAGACTGAATACAAGCGCCGCACGGGTTTGGTTTGCGACGATAGACCCACAATCACCACCGTTACCCCAGCGTTGTGACTGGCGAGATTGGCCCATTTAAATGAGGTGTGTGCAAATACGATATGACTGCCTGCGCTGAAAATTAATGGCCACAGAATGGGCACTTGCTGCCCTTGGCAAATGGAATTGGTGGATACAAATGCTGCGGCAACCTGGGTTTTGGTACCGTAGTCGGCGGCCTTCATGAACCAGCCCGCCACATAGTCCAGCGACTTCCACGTTTTACATCGGCAATCGAAAATTGCCTTTAGGTCGTCTTTTTGCTCGGCGCTTTGCCATGTACTGCCCAGATATGGGGGATTGCCACAGATATACGTCTCGCCACCTTCGTTTTGAAAGTCAATCTCCGTCTGATCCAGCGGCGTACCAAATAAATCATCCGCCACCATCTTCATCCCCGTCCCCGTCGGCGGGCAGATGCTCAACCAATCCAGCCGCAGCGCGTTGCCGCAGATGATCCAGTTCTGCGCATCCAGCGGCAGAAACTCCGCCAGCGCATCCTTCTGCCCGCGATACAGTACATCGCACTGGAACTCGGCAATGATCAGCGCCAGACGCGCAATCTCTGCCGGAAAATCGCGCAACTCAATGCCCCGGAAATTGGTCAGCGGTATTTCGCTGCCCAGTTGCGCTTTGCCCAGGCGACGGTTGATTTCCGCCTCGATCTCGCGCATCTGCTTGTAGGCGATGACCAGGAAGTTGCCGGAGCCGCAGGCCGGGTCGAACACGCGAATGCGCGCCATGCGCTTGCGCAGGTTCAGCAGCTTGCGTTCGTTATCGCCAGCCTCAGTCAGTTGCGCGCGCAGTTCGTCAAGGAACAGCGGATTCAATACCTTGAGGATATTAGGCACGCTGGTGTAATGCATTCCCAATGCGCCGCGCTCTTCGTCGTCGGCCACGGCCTGGATCATGCTGCCGAAAATATCCGGGTTGATTTGATTCCAGTTCAGGTTGCCGGCGTGCAAAAGATAGGTGCGTGCCATGCGGGTGAAGCGCGGTACTTCGGTGCTGCCGGAAAAGAGGCCGCCATTCACATAGGGAAAACCACTAGCCCAGTTCGGTAAACGTGGTTGGGCTGTGGTGCGCTCGTCAGGGTTGGTCTTGATGTTCATGGCACGGAAGATGGTTTCCAGCACCTCATGGGTGTTGGCGCCGTCTCGCTCGCTCATTTGTTCTACCGTTTGGGTGAAAAGCCCCTTGTCATTGAAGATGTCGGTGTCTTCGGCAAAGAAACAGAACACCAGTCGAGCCATGAAATGATTCACGTCGGCGCGGCGCTCGTCCTTGGCCCATTCGGGGTTATCGCGCAGCAGCTCGACGTACAGCTTGTTCAGGCGCCCGGTGGCGCGCACGTCAACGGGGTTGTCCTTGATCTCCTTGATGGTGGAGATGCCGGCCAGCGGCAGGAAGAAGCCGAAGTGGTTGGGGAAGTCCGGGTAGGCGCAGGCGATGGTTTCGCCACCGGTCAGCTCTTCGGCCTCCAGGGTCAGCCCGTCGGTGGCGAGAATGAACTTGGCTTTGGCCTTTGTGGTGGCCGGGCTGGCGTGTAATGCCTTGAGGGTTTGGCCCACGCTGCCTGCTGCGCATGCGGCGATATGGATGTTGTTGCGCTGGAGTACGCCGCCGGGCACGTCGGAGACGTTATTGTTGCCCGTGCGCAGGCGCTTGAGGGCCGTGTCCTTATTGCCGAAAGCGGCCAGGAACGCGAACGGGAACTCCGCCGCGTCGAATGGCTGAAAGGCGAGGTCTGATATGGCTGCTTCGATTTCTACTGCATTCATGGGGTATCTTGCCTGTTTGAGTTTTCTTTTCCCATGGGCCTCAGACTCTGCTACCTATAACATACTGAATCGCCTCACATCACGCAGAAAGCACCAGAACAGACCGCCAAGAGATCTTACACAGGCACTCGGTACAGACAAATCGAATGGCCGCTTCCAGGTCTGTTACTGCCCTCATACCGAGCACCGCCGCTGGTGGTACCCCTTAGATCACGCCGCGCGAATACTTTTGTTTGGAGCGTAGTGCAGCGGCATGAGGCGATCCTTCGCAACCGCTAGGGTGATATAGTCGTCGCCCACAAGAAACTCAACTTCCACGTAACCAGGGTCCAACTCTTCCACGACGGTTCCGACCTGGCCACGCAGAAGGTG
>NZ_DAIESY010000012.1:0-4928 GCF_027346185.1 Halothiobacillus sp. | reverse complement strand
AAAAAACCCCGACACATTGTGCTGGGCTTTGTTTTGGCGCCCGCCGGGGTGCGGGCTGGATTTGGCCTTAGAAGCCGTAATTCAGGCTGGTGTAGATCGAGCGACCTGGGCCTGGAACCGGCACGCCGAAGGGAACGCCGTTGATCGACATCGTCTTGCCCTGGCCGAGATAAACACCGCCTTGAGGCAGTGCGTAGTAGCGGTTGAACAGGTTGTCGATGCCCACATCGATGCGCAGTTTGTTCCAGGTGTAGCTGGTGCGCAGGTTGACGAGGGCAAAGCCGCCGGTCTCTTGTTCGCCGCGCACGGTGGAGACATCCGTTTTCGCCGCGACGAGGACGGTTTCCACAGTGTTCTGCCATGCGCCGATGTTCTGCACCAGTCCCAGCTTGGCGTTCAACGGCATCACGTTATACAGGCTGTCGTTGGTAGTGGTGTTCCGGCCGTGGGTGTAGCTCACCATGCCGGTGGTGGTGAAGCGCCCGAAGCGTTGAGTGTCGGCCAGCAGGTAATAACCGGACACGTCCGCGCCATAGATGCGCGCATTCTGATTCACGTATTGCAGCACGTTGAACTGGCCTGTTTTGCATACTTTTCCGGGCATGCATCGAGCGTCAATGTAGTCTTGCACATAGGAATAGTACGGTGTGACTTTCACACCCCATTGCTGGCCGGTCGCGTCGTGCCAATCGGCGGTGGCGCTGACGGTGTTGGCTTTTTCCGGCTTGAGGTTGATGTCGCCCAAATAGCCGTTACCGTCGCCGACGAAGTTATTCATGATCGCGGCCATCGCCCAGGTCGACCAGCTGTAGCGCTCGTACAGATTGGGCGAGCGGGCCTGACGCGCAAAGCCGAATTCGTAGGATTGGGTCGCATCCGGCGTGTAGCGTGCCAGCGCGGTGAAATTGAGGTTGTGATCGGTTTGTTCACGATCACTGGCATTGAAGGCTGCGGCATCCTTGGCCGTCATCATGTAGCTCTTGCCGGTGTTGCTATCGGCATAACCGCGCACCGGGCCCGCATTCATGCGCACGATATCGCTGCGAACACCGATCTGCGTCATCCATTGCGGTGTCCAGTGCGCGTCCCATTCGGCGAACAGGTCGAAGCGGTCGCGCTGGCCATCGTTGATGTTCCAGAACGTGCCCGGCGACATGCCGCCCGTGCCGGATGCCGGCCACCAGTCATCCAGACGGTATTTCTGCCATTCCGCGCCGAGCTTCAGTACATCTCGCGTTGTGAGATCGATATTGGCTTGCAGCTTGGCGCCGGTATTTTTGCCTTCGGTGTTCATCGGCATGCCCGGCGCGGTCATGTACCAGAACTGGCGGTCTTCGCCGAAGTTCATTTCATGGCGCACGTGCTGATGGTAGGCGCGGGCGTCCAGCGTGCCCCAGTCGTACTGCCCCTTGTAATGCAGGTTGAACTGCGTGCTGTTGTTCTGCGTCATGTCCATGCGCTGATTGGGGTAGTTCTCGTAGGGAATGCGCTGGATGCCGACACCCAGCTCGACCATCTGCGTGCCCGTATCGTTCTGATAGGCGGCGCTCAGTTCGTGATTCTGCGATTTGTAGGCCGAAGAACCGACGGTGTCGCCTTCAAGCCAGTGGCTGATGCCGGTTGAAATATCCTTCGGATCGGTGGAAGAGAGGCCCGCCGGTTTGAAATCGCCGCCCGCCTTGTAGTTGTCGGATTGTGCCGTTGAACCCCGGTAGCTCAAGCTGAAATTGCGCGTGGCCAGCGTCGCGGCCAGATTGCCGCCGTAGGCGCTGCCGTTGCTGCGGTAAAACCCGCCGATTTCGCCTTGCGTCACGGTACCTTCGCCGGGTTTGGCGAAGACGGGATCGGGCGAGTCAACCTGAATCGTGCCGCCGATGCTGTCGCCGCCGACGGAAACGGGCACAACGCCGCTATACACGCGCACCTGACCGACGTTGGTCGGAACGATGTACGACAGTGGTGAGTTCATGTGATTGGGGCAGGCGGCGATCAGATCCATGCCATCGACCTGCGTGCGCAGGCGATCATCGGCGAGACCATGAATGATCGGCAGGGCAGACACCCCGCCCGCGCTGAACAGGCTCACACCGGGGAAATCGGCCAGCAAGCGGGCCGAATCGCTGGTCGCGGCCCGCGCAGCCTTGATTTGTTCTGGCGTGAGTTCCTGGGCTCCGGCAGGTACGGTCGCCGTTTTGGTCGAGGCGACCTCAACCGGCGGCAGTTCGGTTGTGGCAAACGCTGTCAATGGTGCGGCGGCAATCAGAATCGCGAGCGGTTTTAATTTGAATTTCATCGTGACTTCTACTGTTGGTTTTTATGAGCTGGTTAAAAAGGAAGCCAGACCCATGAGCAAGTTTGTTGCCAACATGTAACCAATTGATATTAAAATTAATTATTGATGTCTGTTTTTGAAATAAATGGGGTATTTACCGCATAGCCGCGTGAAATGCCACATTTTTACCAAGTGTATTGCTTGGGAATCTAATTAAATTAGAGGTTCCGTGCAGCAGAGGGATGTGCCGCCATGAGCGATCGCATATGTGATCGCTCATGAAGAAAATCAAAAATCACATTTTTTGATTTTCGCGCGCTGAGAAATCTGGGATGGAATTATTCAGAGTTTTTCTTGGAGATGAGAAGGCGGATCGAATAATCGACGATACAAAAAAGCCGATATGCTAATCGGCCTTTGAGTGCGAATGCGCGCTGCAACCAGCGCGTGTGGATAATCGATTTACTGGGATTTGTAGGGAAGGAATTTGCCGTTCATTGTGACAACGACACGGTCGCCCGCCGAATTTATCTTTGGTACCTAGAAACCCCCCGTCCTTGGGATTTTTTGAGGTGACCTCTTGCAAATCAATCGAGTCTGACGCCAATGCCACATAAACCGCCGAAGGGTGTTTTTTACTTTCTGTACCCTTTGAAAATGTCGATATGCCAATTGAATGACCAAAATCCTTTCATTTCCAGAAAACCCGGGCTCGCATGAATTTCACTGCGTAACTGTTACATTTGGTAACACGCGTGAAATAGTTAGGTCAAACATCTTTCTTACATTTTCTGCAGCGCGTAACTTTCGTGCAAAATCGTGAACACATTCCATAGCCATTCTATTTAATGGGGACAAAGATGAACATGTACAAAAGTCATTTGAAGCTGCTGCCGGGCATAGCTCTTGCGCTCACGCTATCCACTGCTTCGGCACATGCCGCACAGTGGCAGGCTTTGCCGGAGAAAGCGCCGGAGCCTGCCGACAATCCGACAACTCCGGAGAAGGTGGAACTGGGGCGCATCCTGTACATGGACCCGCGCTTTTCCTCGACCGGGACGGTGTCCTGCAATTCCTGCCACAACGTGATGCTAGGTGGGGATGACAACCGACCGGTTGCTATGGGTGTACATGGTCAGATGGGTGGGCGCAGCGCGCCGACGGTCTGGAATGCTGCGTTTAGCTCAGCGCAATTCTGGGATGGCCGTGCCGCCAGCCTGGAAGAACAGGCCAAGGGTCCGGTGGTCAACCCGGTGGAAATGGGCATGAGCGAACTCAAGTCAGCTATTGACCGCGTGCGCGCAATTGCCGGTTACAAGCCCTACTTCGAAAAAGCCTTCGGTAAGGATGCGATGACGGCCGACAACGCCGCTAAGGCCGTCGCGGCTTTCGAGCGCACGCTAATCACACCGAACAGCCCTTATGATCGCTATGTGAAGGGCGAGAAGCAGGCCATGACTAAACAGCAGGTCAAAGGCATGGAAACCTTTGCTCGCGTCGGCTGCGCGTCATGCCATTCCGGTGCCGCGTTCAGCGGCCCGATGCTGTCCAATAATGGTAAGCCATTTCAGATGAAGTTCCCGACCTTCAGCGACAGTGCCTATGTCAGCAAATACAATCTGGACAAGGACATGGGCCGCTTCGAGGTGACCAAGAGCGAGTCCGACAAGCACATGTTCAAGGTGGCGACACTGCGCAACATCGAGCTGACCGCGCCATACTTCCACAACGGTTCGGTCAAGACGCTGGATGAGGCTGTGAAGGTGATGGGCAAGGTCCAGCTAAACAAGGATTTGTCCGACGACGAGGTCAAGGACATCGTGGCTTTCCTGCATGCGCTGACCGGCGAATTCCCGGAGCAGAAGTTGCCACGTCTGCCGGGTACTTCTGGCTGGGCATTCGAATACACCGAGGCCGCTAAATAAGCTGCTCATGGCGTCGATAAAGCTCCGTATCGTGGGGCTTTGTCATACGTGTCAATAACCGTCAGAACAGGTGGGGCGGGCGGCCGCTCACCCTAAATCCCCCTCGTTCTCCCTTTTACAAAAAAAGGGGGGCTCATTCAAAAAACGGCTGACCCCGTCCCGTGAAAAAGGGGGTTGGGGGATTTAAAGCAGCTCTGATCTGAAGGCGTGCTCAAAGCCAAGTGCTCCTTTGGTCATCGCGCCACACTCTTGCCGCGGGAGAGGGCGCTGCCGCATTCGTGCAGACATTCCCTTAAGAATTTGACTCTCTGCAACATCTTGTTACACCAGAGAAATAATTAAGCAGAACATCTTTTTTATGATCGAAAGACGGTAGGACGCCTTGGATAACCTTTCAAGCCGCCCGGTAGTAACTCTGTTGCCTTTCTTGATGGAAATTAAATTATGAAAATTGATCCGCCCGGCACAGGCCTCGTCATGACTCGATATGACCGCCCGACAGTTGTGTTGCACTGGTTGACAGCGGGGCTTGTCATCACCCTCTTCAGCTTGGCATTGGTTTGGGGACTTTTAGAACATGGCACGGCACTGCGAAAAGAACTCCAGTACCTGCATATTTCGCTTGGCATTTTGTTGGCCATAGTGATCATTATCCGTATCGCCTGGCGGGCCACTCGGGGCAGGCATCTGGCTTCGACCGCCACGGGAATCGGTAAATGGGCCGCCAAATC
>NZ_DAIESY010000166.1:0-5986 GCF_027346185.1 Halothiobacillus sp. | reverse complement strand
TGAATTGCAAGGATGGATTGCTATGATTTTTCGACCCGCTACAGCGATTTGGGCGGCGGTTTGCTTAGGGATAATGTGTGGCGGCGCACATGCCGACGACGGTGCCGCAACGCCCCTGACTTTACAGGCCGCCTTGAGTGTGCCGTTGCAGCAGCAATATGGTGTGATGGGCGCAGAGGCTGATCTGCTCGGTGCCAAGGCAGATCAGCAGGAAGTGCAGAGTTGGTATGACCCGACCATCTCTGTCGAGGGGCGGTTGCGTTACATTCAGCCCAGCAATGCGGCAACCGATCAAAATGTACAATACGACAACGCACTGGGTATCAGTGCCCGCCAGCGTTTGTTCGACTTCGGTCTTCAGTCCCTGCGCGCTGACGCGGCCAAATCGGGCGTGACCGGTGCACAGTTGCAACTTTTCAGTGTCGAGCAGGCACAGCGCCTCGCCATTCTCAAAGCGTTCTTCGGCGTATTGCTGGCCGACCAAACCTACACGGTCGCCAATGAGCGCATGGCGATTGTGTATGTACGCTTTGACCAGGCCAGGGATCGAAAAGAGCTGGGCATGGCGTCCGATTACGATCTGGCAAGCTTGCAGCGGGAATATGAGGACGTTCTCCTTGCGCGTGCCAAGGCAGATGCCGAGCGGAGAATCAGTCGTAGAAAACTGGCTGAGCTGATGGGTACGCCGCAGCAGATTCTCTCCAAACTGGTCGCGCCCAAGTTCAATTCCCTGTTTGCACGAACGCCACCCGAAGTGGATCTGGCCATGAAGCGGGCATTGGCCGATGACCCCGGGCTTCAGGCGTTGCATGCCCGTTTCGAGGCGGCCGAACAATCATTACGGGCCGCGCGAGATCACAATGCACCGACCATCTACGCGCAGGTCAATGGCGATTACTACCAGCGGGAACTGGGTTCGCGCGACCCGTTCCAGGCGGGGGTGTATATCGACTTTCCACTGTACGACGGGCGTTTGCGCGACTCGAAAATCGGCAGGGCACAGGCCGACAGAATGCGGCTTGCCGCGCAGATTGCAGCACGTGAGGCCGACCTGCGTGATCAGGTGACCAAAGTGCTTGAAATGATTGACGTCTATCGCAAAGCCGCCATCAGTCGCGTCAAGGCCTTGGAGAATTATTCCGATCTCAACTTCACCCGCAAACAAACCTTGTACCAGATGGAGAAAGCGACCGATCTTGGCGATGCAATGGTTGAAGAATCTGCCGCGCAGTTGGAACGGATGCGGACAACCTTTGCGCTGGCAACGTACTGGGCCGAGCTGGCAAGCATGCAAGGTCAATCCATCGATTCGATTTTAACCTCGTCGCCATCTGCCTCAGCGGAGCAAAAAAAATGAACTTGCATTACTTGTCGAGCGAGAAAACAGGTCGGGCCGTGGGAAAAGCAATCTCTGTCCTGATCTTGGGGTTGTCACTTATTGGAGCGGTTAGCCCCGCTTTTGCTGCGGATGAACCGCAGACTCTGGATGGTCACCTGGCCTGGGCCGAGGTAACCCGACTTTCCACGCCGGTATCCGGTGTTGTGACCGAAATTCCGGTTCAACCGGGGCAACAGGTCGAAAAAGGTACCGTATTGCTCCGATTGGATCGCAAACCGCTTGCAGACAGATTGGCCGCCGCCGTGGCGATACGATTGGGACTGGTGCGCGCAGCGGCCGAGGCCAAGCGGGACGCGGAACGAACTCAGCAGCTTTATGATCGCACCGTAGCCTCAGAATCCGAGCGACAGGAAGCGCTGATCAAGCAGGAACAAGCCGTGGCGCGCTTGAATGAAGCCCGCGCCAAAGCTGATTTGCGGCAGTGGGAATTGGGTAAAACGACACTGACGGCACCCTATCCGGCCCGGATTTTGAGTGTTGATACGGCGGTGGGTGAAACGGTTTCCAGCGAACTGAATGCGCCTGTCCTGTTGCGCATTGCCCGAGCGGATCAAATGCTGGTCGTGGCAAATGCGTCTCCCGATGTGGCATCACAACTGTCCCTCGGGCAGAAAATGAATGTATTGGTCGGGCAGGCCAGTGCACAAGCCAGTGATCAGGCCAGTGTTCAGGCCAAGGTACAGGGAAAGCTCGTCGGTATCGTCAGCGAGCCACAGAACAATCAGAACGCAGCGATCAATTACCGACTACAAGTGCAGATAAAACCACAGAAGGACTGGATCGCGGGATTGCCGGCCAAGATCGAACTGTCGGACTGATTCACCGATGCAGCGCTAAAGCCCGTTCTGCTGCAACCACAGTTCAAACACGGCCAGATGCCAGAGTTTCGCCCCCTGAAGACGGGTGAAATGCTGGTCCGGCTCGGCCAACAGTCGGTTCACATAGGCCGGTTCGAAGAGCCCCCGGGCCTGCGCCGGGGGCGAACTTAAAATATCGCGCATGAACTCAAGAAACAGGCCGCGGACAAATTTCAGGGCCGGAACCGGGAAGTAGCCTTTGGGTCGGTCGATGACCGCATCCGGGATCCGGCCACGCGCAATGCGTTTGAGCATGCCTTTGCCCTCCAGATCGAGTTTGTGTGCCGCCGGCATTTGCATGGCGAGCTCGACCAGCTCGTGGTCGAGAAATGGCACACGGGCCTCAAGACCCCAGGCCATCGTCATGTTATCGACGCGTTTGACCGGGTCATCGACAATCAGCGTGCTGACATCCAGGCCCAGAACACGGTTGATATAGTTGCTCCCGCGAATGCGCGCGAGTTCTTCGCGGATGCGGCGGCTAGTGTGGTCTTCACCACGGAAGGGCGCGGTGATCATCGACATCAGTTCTTCGTGATCGCGGTCGAAATAATAGGGTGCGAATCGGGACAGATCGTCGCCGACGGCGGCATTCATTTGCGGATACCAGAAATAGCCGCCGAAGACTTCATCGGCGCCCTGACCGCTCAAGACGACTTTCACCTCGCGGGAAACCTGTTCCGACAGCAGATAAAACGCCACCGCATCCTGCGCGAACATCGGCTCGCTCATCTGCGCAACCGCTTCGGGCAGTCGATCCAGTACCTGACTGTTTGGAATATGAAAGCGGTGGTGTTTGGTTTGATAGCGTTCGGCAACCGGGTCCGAGAATTCGAATTCGCTACCTTTTTCTTCTGGCTGATCTTCAAAACCGATGGTGAAGGTTTGGGGCGCAATGCCCGCTTCATGCGCCAAGGCCACGATCAGCGAGGAATCCAAGCCACCGGAGAGCAACACACCCACCGGGACATCGCTGATGTCCAGACGTCGTTTAACGGCCCTGAGCAGGCCCGCGTGAATCTGCTCCTGCCATTGTTGCGCGTTAAGATCGTGGCGTTCGGTCGCGTCGATCTGCCAGTAACGTGTCAGTGTTTTCTTTCCCGCCGCATCGATCAGCAGGCTGTGGCCGGGTGGCAATTTACGCACGCCCTTGAGAATGGTGTGGGGCGCGGGCACCGACCCGTGCAGGGTGAACTGATGGTGCAATGCGATCGGGTCGAATTCGGTATTGACCGAACCACCCGCGAGCAGGGCGGGCAGGCTGGATGCGAAGCGAAGCGGGGCAGTGGGATTGGTCGGGTCTTCGGTGTAATACAGCGGTTTGATGCCCAAACGGTCGCGCGCCAGAAACAGGGCGTCGGACTTCAGATTCCAGATAGCGAAAGCGAACATGCCGGTCAGATGGCTGACGCAATCGGTGCCCCATTGCGCAAATGCCTTGAGAATGACCTCGGTATCGCCGGTGGATGTGAAGCGGTGCCCCAGTGCGCGCAGTTCCTGACGTAATTCGGGGTGATTGTAGATGGTGCCGTTAAAAGCCAACGCCAGCCCGTTTTCACGGTCGATCATCGGTTGCGCGCCGTGAAAGCTCAAATCCAGAATGGAAAGACGGCGATGCCCCAGCGCCAGCGGGCCATCGGAAAAGCTGCCCTCATGGTCGGGGCCACGTCGCTCCAGACGATCCATCATGCGCCGCACGGCCCCCAGGTCAGGGCGCGAGCCGGGCGCGGCCAGCCAGCCACAGATTCCGCACATGCGTTTATCCTTCGGTTAATCTAACCAGAGTCATTTAAGATGGGCGAATTTTAGCAGCCCGGTCACTTTCTGTTCCGTTTTTCGGCTCGTCAATTGGTCCAATGTTCACCGTCTTTGGTCTCGTGGCGGACCGTATGAATGCTCAACACACTGTTTGGTTTGATTTTATGACGATTCCTTCCTGCGCTATTTCATGGGCCGACGTGCAATGGCGAGCCGATGGCAGCCCGTACTCGCCCGACTATGGCGATATCTATTACTCGGCGGCAGGTGGATTGGCGGAGAAGAAGGCCGTGTTTCTGGAAGGGTGTGCCTTGCCCGCGCGATTCGCTGCCGGAACACCCACGCATGTACTGGAACTGGGTTTTGGCACCGGTTTGAGTTTTCTCACAACTTGGGCCGCCTTTCTGCAACACGCACCTGAACCGAATCCAACCCCTGGATTCAAGCCCGACTTGTTCTTCTATTCGATTGAAAAGCATCCGTGGTCCCGTGCCGATTTCCTGAAAATGGCCACGCAATGGCCTGAATTGGCAGCGCTCGCGGTCGAACTGGCCGAACAATGGCCTGATCCTTTGCTGGGATTCCACCGGCGATTTTTGTCTCACGGGCGCGTGGTTCTGACCCTGGTTTTTGGTGATGTCGACTGGGCGTTAAAGCAACTGCAAGCGCCGTTTCATGCTTTTTATCTGGATGGATTCAGCCCGCGGCTGAACGACGCCATGTGGTCGCCGCACGTATTCCGGGCGTTGGCCCGACTGGCTGCGGATGAGGCCAGAGTTGCCACCTACTCCTCGGCCAATGCGGTGGCCGAAGGGCTCACCGCCGCAGGCTTTCAGGTGGAAAAAGTGCCCGGTTTTGGTCTCAAAAAACACCGGCTGGTGGCGACACGGCGGCCGATGATGCGCAGTCGCAAACCCCATCGGCATAAACCGCCGACATCGGTTGTGGTGATCGGCGCGGGGATTGCGGGCTTGACCATGGCGTATGCCCTTGCCCGAAGGCAGGTTGAGGTAACCGTAATCGATGCCGCGGCCACGCTCGGTGAGGGTGCTTCTGGTAACCCGGCGGGTGTCTTGTCGCCCTTGTTGAGCCGGGATTGCCATGCCGCCACCCGGCTGACCCAAATCGGTTTGGGATTCGCGCGGCAACAGATCAAACAGTTGCAGCAGGCGGGATTCAGTGTGCCTGCCGCATTTGATGGCGTCGTGCAGCTCGCCCGTGACGATATTCATGCCCAGCGTCAGCAGCAAATCGCCGATGAGCAAAGTTACGCGCCGGAATTTGCGCAATGGCTCGATTCATCGGTCTTGTCCGGCAAGTTGGGGGTAGAAGTAACAGAACCGGGCTGTTACTTTCCTTCCGCCGGATGGGTATCGCCACACGATTGGCTAGTGGCCTTGCAGGCACACCCTGGGATTTCCCTTCGCATGAATACGGAGGTTGCCGATCTCTCCTTCGAGAATGGCTTCTGGCGCGGTTATTCGGTTTCGGGCGAGGTGTTGTTTTCCTCGTCTTGGGTCGTGTTGGCGAATGCAGGGGCCGTTTCGTCTCTTTTGCCGGAATTTGAATCCGTGCTTACGGCCTGTCGGGGGCAGGTGGATTGGATTGACCGAAGCGATTCCTCTGAGCTTGCGTATGTCCAAATGCCGCTGATGCGCGAGGGTTACATGCTGGATCTGCCGGATGGTCGGCGGGTATTTGGCGCCAGCTTCAAGCCGGGTGATCAGGATTTGGCATGGCGTGTTGAAGAACGAATGGAAAATCTGGAGCGACTGGCCGGATTGTCGCTAAATCTGGTTACACCCACGATTCAAGATCACAGCGAAAATCGGGGGCGCGTTTCACTTCGTGCAACAAGCCGGGATCGCTTGCCGATTGTCGGCGAGATACCCGGTCAATCCGGACTGATGGTCAATACCGGTCACGGCTCAAGGGGCTTGACTTGGTGCCCTCTGCTGGCGGAAGTATTGGC
>NZ_DAIESY010000160.1:0-5901 GCF_027346185.1 Halothiobacillus sp. | reverse complement strand
CGACGTATTGCGCGGCAAGACCGACGACCGCATCACACAACTCGGTCACGATAAGCTCAGCGTGTTCGGCGTCGGCCACGCGCACACCATCGACATCTGGCGCAGTGTATTTCGCCAGCTCATCGCTCAAGGGTATTTAAGCGTGGATACGGAAGGGTTTGGCGGGCTGGCACTTTGCGAACGTTGCCGCCCGCTCTTGCGCGGCGAAGAAGCGCTCTGGCTCAGGCAAATAACCAAACCGGTCAAAATCAGCCGTAAAACGCGCGACCGCCCCGATTTCGTTTCCGACGAGGAAAGCGAGCTCTGGGAAGCCTTGCGCGCCTGCCGCAAACGACTGGCGACCGAGCGCAGCGTGCCGCCGTACACCATTTTCCACGATGCCACGTTGCTTGATATGTTGCACACACGACCGACAACCCTCGATGAGTTCGCCGATATTTCTGGTGTCGGCGCCCATAAGCGGGATACCTATGGCACAGCTTTCCTATCCGTGATAGCCCCGTTTGCCCGCTAAACGCGCTGAGAATTTGCAAATTTACCCAGACAAATAAAAAGCCGCATTTTACTGCGGCTTGATTCAATATCGATCAGAACGACCCTCAGAGCGGATCAGCGGATTGACCGCAAATACCACCATTCAAACAGGCGCTTGGCGTAATGCAATAAACGGCACGGCGGTGTGATGAACTGACGTTTCTCGTTACGGAACACCAGAACGGCGCGATCGAGCATGTCCATCACGCAGATCAATTCCCACTTGAATGTCTCGTTCGCGGGCTGCCCGGCCAGTTCGGCCAACAGGTTATGGGCGGCGGCAACGGCCATCAAATCGGCCATGTGCGCCTGTTTCGGCGCCCAATCCGGCGAGGGGTAGCTACCCGAATCGCCGACCACATAGACCTTCTCGGAACCCACCACCTTGGTTGTGGCTTCCGCCTGGATCATGCCGCCGGGCGACTTGGGAAACGGCGCATGCTCCATCCAGGCCGGGCCTGTCATGCCGGGCATGAACAGAATCAGGTCGGCGGCAAATTCGCCCGCTTCGGTCACCACCTTGTCGGCCTCGAAACGTTGCATCTTGGCACCAAGGCGGGCTTCGATGTCGAATTTTTTCATGCGCGCCAAGAGGTTATCAACAGCAGATTCACCCAGGCGATTACCTGGGCGATTGGACGGATTGAAAAACACAATCTTGAATTGGTCGCGGCGGCCCTGTTTGCGCAACAGTCGATCAATACCGAACAGCATTTCGAACATCGGCCCGCCGCGCACGGCGGAGGGTTCGTTCGGGTTACCGCCAAAGCCGATCGCTATGGTGCCGCCGGTCATCGAGGCAAGCCGGTCGCGAATTCGCTCGGCCGCATCAATGCCTTCGCACACCGTGATGGCGTGTTCGATACCCGGCAGTTTCTTGATGAAGCGACCACCACTGGCGACGATCAGGCCGTCATTGTCCACGCCGATCGTTTCGCCACCGTGCTCAACCAGTACACGACGGCCTTCAGCCTCCACACCCACAACGCGTCCCGGTTGGTAGTTCACATCCAGTCGGGCAAGTAAGGGCTTCAAATCCACCATGATGTCGTCACGGCTTCGGATTTTGGCCGGAACCCAGATAAGGCTGGGGTAGTACTGCATGGTCGGTTCGGGCGAGATCAGGGTGATGCGCGCTACGGGATTGGTCTTGCGCAATGTTTTGACGGCGGTGACTGCACCAAAGCCCGCGCCGATGACGGTAATATTGGGGACAGTGTTCATGCTGCCTCCGTTTCACCGGGAGCACGGGGCACGTCCGCACCGCCGCACAAGCTGTTGGCAGGCACCGCAACGTCGAGCTTGCGCGGTTTGGGCAGGTTCAAGGCTTTCATTTTCGCCACAAAAGCCACCTCATCAAGCCCTGCGATATAGGGATTGATGGTCTTTTCCTGACCGACAGAACTCACCCGCTTGCCGTTGTAATCATGTGCGGGATATATCAAGGTTTCATCTGGAAAGGCGAGCAGCTTCTGAATACTTTGATACAGGCGCTCGGGCGAGCCTTGTTGAAAATCTGTGCGACCACAGGCATCGATCAGTATGGTATCGCCGGTGAACAGGCGGTCACCCCAGCGATAACTGGTGCATCCATCGGTGTGCCCCGGTGTTGCAATGGCGTGAATGGTAATCGAATCCATCTCGATTGTGTCACCATCGGCCACCAGGCGATCGGCGCAATCGAGACCAGTGCCCTTGCCGGCGATGAACTGGGCATCGGTTTCATGGCGCAATCGCCCGCCACCGGTGATGTGATCGGCATGTACATGCGTTTCCAGAACGTACTTCAGATTCAACCCCAATTCGTCCAGCAAGGCACGATCACGCTCGTACTGCTCATGCACCGGGTCGATCAACAGAGCGGAGCGGGTCTGCTCGTCCGCGATGAGATAAGTGAATGTTGCGGTCGCTTCATCGAATAACTGTCTGAACATGGCCATGTTACCCCCCGAATGGTTTTATAGGCATATTAGTTATTTTATACCCAAAATTTCCAATTGACCAAGTGATTTACAAGGTTGGATAAGCGATACCTGCAAATAATTCCCCCACGGTTTGTTTGGGAATCTGCACGAATCCGTCCCTGGCTTCGTGAGTTTTTTTCAGCCAAATGCGAAGCAGGCACAAGCCCACATATACGCCCGTTCCGTCCTCAGCATTTCAATGACTTAGACTTTGAGGGGTAGGGCCTCCATGCCCTGCACTTGTGCAGACCTTACCGTGATCGTGGCACGCAAAAATCATGTAAAACCAGATCACATCCAGAGCAAACCCCGCTATGCTGTGCTTCTCGTTCCCAGCACTGATGAATCATGCCGCCCAGACACCTCAATACCGCCGATGAACGCATCGCTGCCTTGCTTGTTTTCGTTCGTTCTCACTTTCCAGACGCCTCGGTGCCCGCACTCGCATCCAGCGATGCCAGCGCTCGACGCTACTGGCGCTTGCGGCTCGCTAACGGCGACACACGTATCATCATGGATGCGCCACCACCGGGCGAGGACGTCCGACCATTTATCGACGTGCAGGAACGCCTGACCGCTTCAGACGTCGCCGTACCAAGCATTTTCGAACGCGATACCGAGCAGGGTTTCCTGGTTCTCGAAGACCTGGGGGATTGCACGTTCTTCCAATGGCGGCACGGTCATTCGACCGACGCCGTCAACGCTCGACTGGAAGAGGCGGTTCGTCTCCTGGGTCCGGTTGCAGGAAGCGAAACAACCGACCTCCCCCGTTTCGACACGGCTATGCTGAATCGCGAGATGGATCTCTTTGTGGATTGGTACATCACGCATTACCACGGTACGGCCTTCAATGACGAGCAGACCGCCCAATGGCAACGGCTACGGGACTTGATCAGTAATCGACTGCAAACCATGCCGCAAGGGTTCGTTCATCGGGATTACCACAGTCGCAATCTAATGGTGAAGGATGATCGGATCGTAACCATCGATTTTCAGGATGCCGTGCGTGGTCCGCTGCCCTACGATCTCGTCTCCCTGCTGCGGGATAGCTACATCGACTGGCCGGAAGAACTCGTCAGCAAACTACAGGAAGTTTTCTGGCAGCAATGCCCGCCGGATCTGCGCGCAAGGTGGCCGCTTGAACAGATGCGCAGCGACTTTGCGTGGGTTGCCGTGCAACGGCATCTGAAAGTGCTGGGCATCTTTGCTCGCCTGAGCATCCGCGATGGCAAGCACGGCTATCTCAAGGATTTGCCGTTAACCTGGAAACACCTGCAAAAGGCTCTGTCGCAGTTGCCTGAATTATCCGGCCTGGCCGAACTGATCGCGCCGTTCAGCCCGAAGCATCAGGGCCGTACCGGCTGAAAATTCGAACCGCTTGAACCCGGCGCACCGCCCGGAAACTGCCCCGAGATACCGGGGTCTTTGTACACATAAGGCACCGGTGGCGGATTCGGATAGGAACGAGGCGGCCGATAATGATCATGTCTTGAGCCCACACCGGCCGACCAACCATCCCCGCTGCCCTTCAGCCACCAACGCACGCCACTTCCTGGATAGTGGCCGGGATAATAGCCCGGCAGCGGATACCCAATGATGCCCGGTTCATCTGTAGGTGCGGGCTGTTCGGCCTGAGCCTTTGCGCGCGCTGCCGCGCGGGCTGCAGCAATTTTCGCTGCTTCTTTTCGCTCTTGAGCCTGGCGCTGATCGTACTGATTCGCCAGTTCCTTGATGCCCTTCGTATCCGCCCCGGTGCCCGCATTCGGTGCAGAAATCACTCGTTCCTTCGCTTCACTGCCACAAGGGGTGCCGGAAAAAACCACCGTGCCGTTTTTGTCCTTGCACTGGTAAACCGTTGTATCCTCTGCCCATAATGTCATCGGTAAAAGTATCGCCATCACCCCCGCTACCATTATGGTTTGCCTGAATTTCATGGCCAGCCCTCCGACCTGTATATACGACAAATATGGGGCAAGCGGCGTGCCTCCACAAGATGCTCATACCTGTAAACGCCGCACCAAATATGCACGATGCAAACAAAAACATTGCTCAAAGATGAGTCTGAGCAAATGATGTTGTCGTGCTGATTATGTAGTTGGGCTTTAAAACCGGCCGTGACTCTCATAGCATATATGTTCAGTGTCGCCCGACCTGAAGACACAGCCTTCCCCCATCACCGTTGACCGGAGTCAATTGAAGTATGAGCTTGTTGAGTTTCAAATTGGGCAAAGTGGCTTATACCGTGGATCTGGCCGTCTATCTGGTCGCGCCCTCCATTGCCGCCGCTTCGATGTTCTACTTCAGCGAGAGAAGAGAGGCCGTTCCTATTCTGGTGGCCACGCTTCTTGGCTTTGTCGGCTGGACGTTTCTTGAATACGTCCTGCACCGATTCGTATTGCACCACCTCTCGCCCTTCAAAGAATGGCACGGCGAGCACCACCACAAACCCACCGAGGCCATGGGGACACCCACGCTGCTCAGCCTGTTGCTGATCGCGTGCATCATCTTCCTGCCCTCCGTCTACCTGGCGGGCTGGCAAATCGGCGGCGGGTTCTCAATGGGACTGTTGCTCGGATACAGCATTTACACTTGGGTACATCATGGCGAGCACCATTGGCGCGGCCACAACAAGTGGTTCAGAAATCTCAAACGAGCCCACGCCATCCATCACTACGCCCATAACGACTGTAACTACGGTGTCATCACCTCGTTCTGGGATCGACTCTTCGGCACCTACTGCCAGAAATAATCAGGCTTCTAGAGCGACAACCAGACAGACAAGTGTTCCAGTGCAAGACAGATCGCATTGCTGCATGCCTGTATCTACACTGAGACCCGTACCGGCCCGGATACCTCAGGATTCAACGTCATGGTTACGACCACCGTCTCTGTATAGAGATTCAGCGGTGCTGGGCTGAATGCCATCCTCACTTGCCGTCCCGGCGGATAATCAATGCGCTCAATGCCATTAACAGGCACCACCGTGAAGGCAGTGGGAAGCAGGCCCGGTGAGGCATCATGGCCATTATTGTGCCAAGGCGCCGTACAATGCAGCCGGATTTCGGCAGTGTGTTTTGCCGAGTGCACAGCTCTCCCCACGTGGGACAAGCGCCCTCCGGAACGGCGCTGAATCGAGCAGTGAACGCGAAGCATGCCGGGCAGGATAGCCCGGCATCAAAGGGGCGGGGTAAGGGGGGGCTTCAACAGACCGGCACCGATTTCACCACCCCCATCCCAACCTTTTCCCCCATGAAGGGGGAAGGGGCATTAGACTCCCTCTCCCCTTGTGGGAGAGGGCTGGGGTGAGGGGGGTGAAGCCAGCACCCCCATCCCAGCCTTCCCCCATGAATGGGGAAGGAGAAAAAGCCCCGCCCCCTTGTGGGGAGGGGTTGGGGAGGGGGAA
>NZ_DAIESY010000079.1:0-6221 GCF_027346185.1 Halothiobacillus sp. | reverse complement strand
GGCTTCACTGGTGTTCTGGGCACCCGCTGCTCCGGGATCCGCGGTGTGCAGGCTGATGTAGAGCAGGGTCAGTGGGGCAGTGGTAGCATTGTCTGCAATGTTGGCGACGGGCACGGCCTGAAACAGGAGTTTCAACAGGTCATTGGCCCAGGTGGTGGTTTTACCGGCCATGGGGGTCTCCTCGAGAGGTTACGGGTTTGTGGATACGGGATCGACTGCTGGAATGGCTGCAGTCAAAGCGACTTCGGATGAGGGAAATCGAATTTCAGCGGGGAACAAGTACGGGGATCAGGCTGGTTACGGTCAAGACCGGAACGTCGAGAAATTTTTCCAAAAGGCACATAGAGGAGATGCCATGAAACGCTTCATCGTTGTCATTCCCAGGGAAGATGGTGGCGTCGAGGTTCATCCGATGAAAGAATGGTTACGGGCACATCCTGATTACATTCCCGCCGGACTCGATCCAATCGCTACAAATTCTCACCAACTACGCAATGGCCTTAAAAAATCAGGGTGGTCAATCCAAGAAACAGAATCTGAAGAACGCTTGATTAAACCAGGGTCGGGACAATTGGCAAATGCTGTTGAGGCGGTACTTGGGGGTGATGGCGAGGACGAAAACGGGGTGCAAAATGAAGCGATCTTTGCACTTGAATCCCAACTTCGTGATTTTCTCGCTCAAAATCTTGCCTCAATTCCAGTTGAGGGAAAGAAGTTGCGCCTTTATGTGGATCAAACCGGGCGAGACGGAGTCGAGTATCCAACTGCGGTTGGCCCAATCGACATCTTGGCTGTTGATGAACAGGACAGGTTTGTAGTGTTCGAGTTAAAGCGTGCTCGCAGTCCCGATCATGCAATTGGGCAGTTGACTCGGTATATGGGGTGGATTAGCGACACTATTGGGAAGGGGAAGATGACGCGCGGTGTAATCGTGGCAAAAGCCATTAGCAAAAACTTACATTATTCTGTCGCGGTCGTTCCAAACATAAGTCTCTTCGAATACGAGGTCAAGTTCGAACTCAAACCCGCTGTAAGGTAACAGACAACCGGCTGGACCTTTCGGCGAGGGCCTAATCATAGGGATGCTGAGGATCGTGGGAACCATCGCTGATCATGCCGCTTGCGCCGGGATTTCAAGCGCGCATGTGGCAGAGGCGGCCACAGTTATCGTTTTAGCCATTCTTGCTGCAGTAGGCTCATCAACAAAAAGTCTGTCGGCTGGTTATTGACGGTCTTGCAGCATTCGCCTTGATGGGTGAAACCCAGTCGCTGGTACAACTCGATTGCACGTCGGTTGTTTTTGCGGACGATGAGATGGATGCGCAACAACCCGCATTCATCAAAGCCCTTCGCCAGCGTATCAATAGTAATGGTCCTGCCCAAGCCCTGGCCAATTTTGTCAGCGCGCAGGGCGATGCGGAACTCGGCCTCGCCTGGCGCAGTCGTGGCAAGAATTGTGAAGGCGATCAGATTTCCAGTCTCTTCCACCGCATAAATCCAGGTGTCCGGCCGGTGACCGAATTCGGCAAGCCAACCATCCTTTCTCAGGGCGTAATTCAGTTCATTGAATTCAGTTGGATAATCTGGCCAACTTTTGATGATGGCCACATCTTCTCGGACGAGAGGGCGTAAAAGCGGCTCATGGTGCCGGAGGTGCATGCTGTTCATGCGGACTTCGCCAAACCACGTGCCCGACGGTTGGACGCATGGATGTTATCCTGCGGTAGCGATTCGCCCGTTTGCAGCGCCGCAATCCATTCCTCTGTAGTTGCCACTGCGGCAAAGCGCGTTTGCATGACCACGGTGAAAACGCGATGGATTTCCTCGGCACTGGCCCTGCCTACGCCATTTTCGTAGGACAGCGACCCGGCAGCATCAACAAGGAATTCCACTGACAATCCTGCGTGAAAGGCATGCTTGATAGTTGAGTCAGCGCAGTTGTGGGTCATGTAGCCGACCACTACCAGCGTATCGATTTCGTGCTTGCTCAGCCATTCGACCAGATCAGTGCTGACAAAAGCACTGGGCATGCTCTTTTCGATGTAATGGCTGTGCGGTCGGGTGGTGACCACCGTGTGGAGTTCCCATCCCGATGTGCCCTTTGAAAACACCGGCGAGCCCTGGGGCGAGGTGTTCTGCACAATTACAACAGGGATTCCTGCATGCTGTGCAGCATCCATGGCGTAGCCGATATTGGTCAGAGAAGAATGAATGTCGGGGTACTCGATTGGCAGGTTGCCGGTAACATATTCGTTTTGCACGTCGATGACGAGCAAGGCGCGGCGGGGGCTGACGGGCATAGGGATTCTCCTTGGTATTGAGTAGGATGGGATGGCGGCGTCGCTGTTTCAGCATTATTTCGCTTGGCGCGTCAGGCTAACAGTGACCTCCATGACAACTTCCGATAGAATCGGGCCACACTCTTCATCACACCTCGTTATGACTGCCCATACCATTGCTGTCGTCGCCTTCGATGGCATCAGCCCTTTCCTGCTGTCGATTCCCTGCGGAGTCTTCGGGGAGGACCGTAGCGCAGCGGGGGTGCCGCGTTTTGATCTGCGTATCTGTGGTATGCAATCCGGTCCACTGCCTACTTCGTCCGGCTTCTGCGTTGTCGCGCCGTATGGTCTCGAAGGCATGATCGATGCGGATACGATCATCGTGCCTGGATGGCACGATCCGCACATTTCTCCGCCGGAAACACTGCTTGAAGCACTATGTGCTGCCAATGAACGCGGTGCCTGTTTGGTTGGGCTGTGCCTTGGGGCATTCGTGCTGGCCGCCGCCGGCATTCTGGATGGGCGCCCGGCCACCACTCACTGGCTGTGGGCGGAAGAATTTGGTCGCCGCTACCCGCGTATCCGGGTGAACCCCGAGGTGCTGTATGTCGATGATGGCGATGTGCTGACGTCGGCTGGCGTTGCTGCCGGCATCGACTGCTGCCTGCACCTCATGCGGAAGTGGTGCGGCGCCGAGATCGCCAGCCGCGTGGCACGGCGCATGGTGGTGCCGCCCCACCGCCAGGGCGGCCAGGCACAATATGCCGAGTTGTCGTTGTCCGTTCGTGGAGATGGAGAGCGCATCTCGGCGCTGCTTGATTGGGCACGTTTGCACCTTGACCATTCCCTGGAAGTCGACATGTTGGCCGAACAGGCCAGGATGAGCCGTCGTACTTTCACCCGCCGTTTCAAAGCGGTCACCGGAACGACCGTGAGTAACTGGTTGCGTCATGAACGCCTGGCGATGGCGCAACGTCTCCTCGAATCGACCGATCAGTCGATTGAGTGGATTGCGGCTCGGGCGGGGTTCGGTTCGTCGGTGTCCCTGCGTCAGCAGTTCAGGGAGGTCCTACACATTTCACCATTGGCCTTTCGCCGCAATTTCCGCGGGCAAAGTGCGCGATAGTATGTCGCTATCTCGATGGGTCGAGTTGCTGTTCGAGGATGGTTTATGGGAACGACAACTACCCGCACTTTTCAAGGAAGCTGAAAAAAGTTGGCGCAAAATACGCGATGCGGATAAAATTCAACTGTTGAAGGGGCTTATCTTAAAAGACGGTGAGCCGGTGCGTTACCAAGACACCATCAGGTGTTGCACCTCGGACTTGATCCGCCGTTCATAATGATCGCTTCAAGGGCATATTGGACCGCGTCATGCATCATTGGCGACAGGTAAAAAAAAGATGGATTACCGTTGATATTGCCGGAAAGTGAAGACGATTATGATCAGTGAAACTTTACCTATGACCACTAAGATTAGGGCAGAGATAGCCGCTACGATTGAGACATTTAACCAAGGACTTCTCGGAAAATGCGCCTATATCCCCAGATTCACCCGACAGTACCTTTATCTGAGTCGTGCAGACTTTTACGGCAGTGCCCCATTACCCATCTGCCGTCTGGAATGGCGGGGTAAGCAGGATACCTGGGGCTTCGTGGTCTATAAGCACAGCAGTAATAAATATGACCCAGATGAGAGGATGTTCCCAGGGCAGCAGTATCTGGACGGAACCGTTGAAGGGGCCATGAAGTGCGGCCTGCAGGTGTATCCACTATGAACAAAACCGTGATAGATCGTCTCCCACTACCCAAGAGGCAGAAAGATGCACTCCGCCAGGCGAGGATCACCCAGACATTGATAGCAGATGCCATCGCCCAGCGCGATAGGCTGACCCTCGATGAAAAAGCCCGTTATGTTGAAATCCTCATTGAGCGCCAACCCCAATTAGCAGGGACGATTGTCGTTCTCAAGCGATTAGGCGTGGATGAAGTTGCTATGGAGCCCCTGGCGGATCTACTTCTGATGGTGACCATTGCCCTGGAAAATGCCCGGCTTGAATTACTTCCGGCCAGCGAAACTCTGGTGGATCTTTGCTATGAACGGGTGACCACCCGAATAACGCAGGAGAGTGATCCCCGACTGATCCCGATTCAAAGAGGCAAAGCCACACAGGACTACCTGGAGCAGCATCCGGAACAGTGGTTACAGGCGTATGCTTTCAACTTGGTGAAACCCCTGCAACAATCTGCAGAAGAGGACCGGGTAGTGGTTATGTTGACAACCGCTGTCTTCAACTTTGTAGAAGTGTTTACCGAACTGCTGCACCCTCATTGGGGACAGAAGCAGGCACATTAACCATATGAATAACAATGAATTCAGTAATAACTCAAGTTTAGACATTCAGCATCAAAATGGCAACCAATAAGACAGAAACAAAACGGCGAATTCAGCGTAAAAATAATCACGAAATGAGCAAAAATCACTTGACAGAAGGAACGGTTCGCGCGGTCGCCACCCTGCACACGAGGGGTTTTGTCGTGTGCAGGGTGGCGACCAATGAGGGCTTTTTCAGCCCTTGTTCGGTGTCCCATGACCTACGCTCAAACCGCCCGTCTCTGCCTGTCGAATTGGATCACCCATCTGCTCATTGCCGTCCCGCTCCGTTCTCGCGCCACGTTTATCGAGTTGCTGTGCGGCTGCCTGATTTCTCCCGAAGGCTGGGTGACGCGCGCGATCAGCGCCATCACCCGACGCCGCCATTGGACAACCTATTACAAGTTGCTGGAGCGAGGCAGTCTGAGGACGCTGCGTCTGGCGCAAGCCTTGTTCGAATTGGTCGCGCAGACGCTGCCGATGGACATGCTCAACCTGGTAATCGACGACACGCTGATTCTACGCCAGTCCGAAACGGCGCCGGGCAGTGCCATTCGGCACGACCATGCCAAAAAAGCCAATCAAACACAATTTGTACAGGCGCAATGCTGGGTGACTTTGGGCATCAGTGTGCTCGGCAGTATGGGGCGGAAGTATGTGCTGCCCATCGTGTCACGCCTGGTGCCTGTCAGCGGCAATCGCAACAAACTGACCATCGCGTTGTCCCTGGTGCGCGGCCTGGCGCCGGTGATGAAGGGCAAGCCAGTCCGGATACTGTTCGATGCCTGGTTCATGCGGGCGCGGCTGGTATTGCCGCTGCTATCCCGACAGATGCGGATCATCGGGCAGGCGCGGCGCGACACCGCGCTATTTCTGCCGCCTGCCGTATCGGTCAAACCGGGGGGGCGCGGACGCCCCAGAAAATACGGCATAAAGATGACGCCCGAGGCGATCCTGGCTTTGCCGGTGACCGAACTCAAGTTGACGCTGTATGGCAAGGAACAGTGGGTGCGTCTGCGCAGCGTGGTGGCGATGGCGCGCTTTCTCAAAGGCGCGCAGGTACGCGCCGTATGGTGCGAATTCCACGATATGGACAAGCAGTGCTGGTCGAAGGCGCGGCTGTTGCTGGCGACCGAAACGGAACTGGGTGCCGAGGAAATTCTGCGCCTGTATGCGCGGCGTTGGGGTATCGAACCGCTGTTCCACAATCTGAAGCGCTGGTGGGGCGTGAACCATCTGTGGCAGCAAAAACGCACGGTGCTGGAACTGTGGATGCAGATCCGTTCCACGGCATGGACGCTGGTTCAGTTGCTGAGTTTGGTCGTGGAAGAAACTTTCCCTATCGCAGTCGTGTCACCCTGGCGCGACAAGCAACCGCTGACCGCCGGATTAGTGGCACAGTGGCTACGTATGGAATTTACCGGACTTGCGTTTCGGGACGGATTCAACCGGAAGTCCGCGATATTCACCTTCCCGGAACAGCGCGGCGACCCCAGATTTCGGGTGTAGTACCGCTGTCAGCAGCAAATGGCCGGTGTTTTAATCATTTCAACTTCAATTTCGCCACC
>NZ_DAIESY010000040.1:0-31848 GCF_027346185.1 Halothiobacillus sp. | reverse complement strand
AGACACGATCCAGCGTCACCGGGCCTCCCGTCTGCATCAAATCAAGGATGTCAGTCATGCGGGCACGAACGGACAGCGTTTCACGACGAATTTCATGCGCCGCTGTGAGCTCGCCCTGTCGCACCATGCCGCGTAGCGCTGCCAACAGGTCTGTCAGGGAAATGTCCGGCGGAAGGATGGTGTGACGGGGCAGCGTCGCGGCAATGGTCAACGGGAAAAAATCCCGATCCACTCGCGGCAGCTCATCGAGCCAACGGGCTGCGTGGTTCAGGCGCTCGTAAGCCAGCAGGCGCTCGACCAGAGCAGCGCGCGGGTCTTCTGATTCTTCTTCATCTGCGGTCGGTGGCGTCGGGAGAAGCAATCGCGATTTGATCTCGGCAAGCCAGGCGGCCATGAGCAAGTACTCCGCCGCCAGTTCGATTTTCAGCGATTGCATCAGATCAAGGTAGGTCAGGTATTGCCGCGTCACCTCAGCGACAGGAATCGCAAGGATGTCGAGGTTTTGCTTGCGAATCAAGTAGAGCAGCAGGTCGAGCGGGCCTTCGAATTGCGTCAGCAATACGGAAAGCGCATCAGGGGGGATATACAAATCCAACGGCAGTTGCGTGAGTGGCTGCCCGCCGATTTTCACCTGTATCTGAGCGACCACTTTTGATTGATCCGGCGATTAGAGCAGATGAACAAGGCCGTTAAACCAGTTCAGCAGGACCAGCAGAATCGGCGAAATAACGTACGACAGCGCTCCTGTGAATAAGAGCAGGAGCAAAATGGGAAAGCCCCAGGGCTCAAGCATGGAGACCTTGTTGGCCGCTTGTGGTGGTAACAAGGCGACAAGCACACGCCCGCCATCGAGCGGCGGCAAGGGCAGCAGATTGAACACGGCCAACAGAATATTAACGAAAATCCCGATCTGGCCCATCAACGCCAACGGTTCGGCATACCAGGCTCCGCTCGCCAAACCGGACACGCCGACCGCGGTCAGCCCGGCCCACGCGAATGCCATCAGCATATTCGAAGCGGGGCCCGCAATCGCCACCAGAGCCATGTCTCGCCGTGGATCCTTGAAGTTCTTCGTATTGATCGGCACGGGCTTTGCCCAACCGAATACAAACGACGTGAGAATGAACATAGCAAGTGGCACAACAATCGTACCGATCGGGTCGATATGCTTGAGGGGGTTCAACGTCATCCGCCCGAGAAACTTGGCCGTGCCATCGCCCAGATAGTTGGCGGCAAAGGCATGGGCGGCTTCATGTACGGTCACTGCCAGCAGGATGGGCAGGATACCGATGGCGATTTTCTGAATGAGTGTGAGTTCCAGCACGATCAATCCTCAAGTTCTGGCGGGATGCCGCCCAGGCCTTCCCGCACGAGCACGAATTCGGTGCCCGTCATATCGATGACGCTCGATGGGTTCTGTGCAAGAAAACCCGTACTGACGATCATGTCGACCTGGCGCTCCACTGAACGCGGAAAGAATGCCGGGTCTTCCAGCGGTTCAATGTGATCGGGCAAAACCAGAGACGCGCTAAGAATGGGGGCTGCCAATTCCTCAAGAACCGAGCGTAACACCGTATTTTGCGGCACACGCAAACCGATCGAACGTTTCTTTGTGTGCAGCAGACGTCGAGGCACTTCGCTCGTCGCTTCCAGGATGAACGTATACGGCCCCGGCGTGTGCGTTTTCAGAAAACGGTAATGCTGATTGTCGAGATTGGCATAGGTACTGATTTCAGACAGATCCCGACACAACAGCGTCATATGATGTGGCTCGTTGTCACGACGAATCTGCGCGATTTTGGCCAAGGCCGTCTTATCCTCCAGCCGACAGGCCAGGGCATAACCGGAATCGGTGGGCAATACGACGACCGAACCATCGGCCAAAGCTTCGGCGATCTGAGCTACCAATCGGGGTTGCGGGGACTCAGGATGGACTTCGAGTAGAACGCTCATAATCTTTTGAATCTGATGTTGATATTTTTATTGGGGAACCAACCGGCAGGAAAAACACCTAACCGGCAACAATTTTGCGGCAAATCTGATTTAAGATGGCCGTCTTGGATTTCGAACAATCTGCTTTTTAGTGTACTCCGAATTATCTCATGAAGTTTTTATACGATTTCTTCCCGATCCTCTTGTTTTTCGCAGCCTACAAAGTAGGCGGTATTTATGTGGCCACGGGGGTTGCCATGATTGCCGCCACGATACAGATCAGCTATGGCTGGTTTATCAAGAAGAAAGTCGAAAACATGCACTGGATCTCTGCAGGTTTGATTCTGCTGTTCGGCGGCATGACACTGATTCTGCATGACCCGCTCTTCATCATGTGGAAACCCACCATCCTGAACTGGCTCTTTGCGCTCGCCTTTGCGGGCAGCGACTTCATGGGCAGCAAGCCTCTGGTGCAGCGCATGATGGAACACGTACTGACCGTGCCAAACCCGATCTGGCGACGGGTGAATTGGGCTTGGGTCTTGTTCTTCATCATCTCGGGTGTGGCGAATATTTACGTGGCGTACAACTTTTCGCAGGATGCCTGGGTCAACTTCAAGCTCTTTGGTTTGATGGGCATGACCTTCGTATTCATGATTCTGCAGGGCATATACCTCGCCCGTTATGCAGAAAAAACCGAGGAAGTGGTGGCTGACAATGCCAACGATACGGATCAGATTCGCTAAATTCCACCTGCCAATAACCAGCTGCAAAGTAAGGATATTGTTATGCATTTTGTCATTCACGCTATCGATCACCCCGACAGTCTGACAGGGCGGCTGGCTCATCGGGCCGATCATCGCAAACGGATCGAAGCGCTTTATAACGAAGGCCGGTTGGTCACCGCGGGCCCACTGCCGAACAAGGTTGAGGCCAACCCGAACATATCCGGCTTCAGCGGTAGCCTGATTATTGCCGATTTCCCGAATGAGGCCAGCGCGCGCACCTGGGCAGACACCGACCCTTACGTCTTGAATGGCATCTACGCTGAAATCCGGATTTATCCGTACCTGCAAACGTTTTCCGCCTCACCGAACACGTCGCCTGAAACAATCAACTAATTTCACACACAGTCAAGGAAAACGCACTATGCAAAAATCAATCTGGATGAAGCCGTTTGCCATAACCGGAATCGCCCTGCTCGCTTTCGCCTGTCTGGCTGGATGCCAGGGCAACTCGGATCAAGCAACCAGCGCAGCCAAAACACCTTTGGGCAATGATGCCGCTACGCACCCTGCCATGAACACAGCGGATACATCGGCCAAGGTAACCAGCGGCAAGATCATCGCCACCATCAATGGCCAGCCTTTGTATGAAGAAAACCTGAAGGTTATTCAAAGCTCATTGCCCAAATCCAAAAACATCCCTGAACAAGACTTGCTTCAACGTATGATCGAGCTCCGTCTGTTGGCCAGTGCCGCGCGTCAGGAAGGACTGGATAAGCAGATCAAAACCAAGGCGCAGATACAAAACGCTGTCGACAATCAACTGGCGAACGACTACCTGTCTGATTACCTCAGCAAAATGACAGTAACAGACGCCGAACTCCAACCCGAATACGATCAATTCGTCAAAGGCTACCCAAAGACCACGCAATACAAAGCAGCACACATCCTGGTCAAAACCAAGGAAGAAGCAGACGCAATCATCAAGCAGCTCGACAGCGGTACGCCGTTCGATCAACTGGCCAAGGAGAAATCGCAAGATCCGGGTTCCGCCAAACAAGGCGGTGAACTCGGCTGGTTTGATGCCGACCAAATGGTGCCCGAGTTTTCAGCAGCCGTCGAAAAACTCAAGAAAGGCGAGATCACGCAGCAACCAGTCAAATCACAATTCGGCTGGCATGTCATCAAATTGGAAGACACCCGCCTAGCACAACCGCCGACATTTGCGGAACTCAAGCCACAACTTGAAACCCAATACCGTCGTGCGGCCATTGAAGATCTGATCAAAAAATTACGCGCAAAAGCCAAAATCGACATCATGTCTGTTCCCACCACTCCTGAAGCGAAACCGGCAGAAGCACCCAAACCTGCCGCAGAACCTGCGCCAGCAACCAAACCCTAAGCTTACTCACGCCGGTTAACGACTCGATCACATTGAGCGACACATCGGCGAAAGCAAGCGCACGAATACCAGTTTGACCCTGGTATTCGTGTTACTGGGCTACAAAAAACTCTTGAGCGTATGATCAGTCAACCCAGATTCTCTTTTCTTCCAATTTGCGCCCTTGATTCGCAACTCAGAAATAACGCACAATCAAACCCCGACCTCGGACGGGTATAATCAAACTTTTACTGCTCGGAACTTCAGAATGACCATCGAAGGCAGAAACCTGCAAGAAACCATTATTGGCCGTGAACTGACGGCTGAACAATGCCAGACGCTGGCCGCTATTTGTGAGCAACAGACCATCCCCAATGGCCAGTTGCTCTTTGCAGAAGGCTCAAGCAACAATACCTTGTTCGTCATCATGTCAGGGCGCTTTGCCGTGAGCCGGGATACGGGTCGGGGCTTCAGCGATACCCTGCATTTACTGGGCCAAGGTGAACTGGCGGGCGAGTCTGGATTTCTGGATGGCGCGCCGCATAGTGCGACACTGCGCGCGGTAGGTGATGCCGTTGTACTGACGATCGAACGGGCGCGACTTGAGGCGCTTTTGATAGACAATCCCATCATCGTCTACAAAGTCATGCGGGCCATCGTATACAGCATCCGTGAAATTACGCGCCGGATGAACCAGCAGCACTTGCAGATGCTGCAATACATCAACCCGGATTGCGGTCGCTTTTAGACGGCGACCGCACGAAGTAGGACTCCGTGCCCGAACACACCAGCGGCGGCGGCTTTTCAACTGCCCCGCTGATTCAACTCAAGCGATCTTTTCAGCCCAGTTGACGGCTTCAACATACAGTTCAGGCGCACAGGCATTCAACTTGTCGGTAATTTCATCGCCATCAAGCCACATGCCACGCTCATAGAATACGAGATATTCCAGTATCTCTCCGAGCACACCCTTTCGGCTCACCAGAGCCTCTATAATGCTGTCAGAGAGCGGCAATTCCCCGACTATCTGCTCGATAGGCTGGTCGTAAAAAGCATCCAAAGTTGAGAACAATCCCACCATGAATGCCGACGAGGGGTTGCCCAATCCTGTCTTCTTGCTGAGTAATTCTGCGAATCGGGCTCGAACCATGGCGGTGGTGATCAAAGCCGACGGTTTCCCTGCCACGCCCGTCAACGCCGAAAGGTAAACCATGCTTCTAATGGTATTGATGCCCAGCATGCGAACAGCATCAGGCACAGATTCAACCTTGCGTCGCATACCGATGGCCGCCGAGTTGACCAACCGCAACAAGCGGTAAGTCAGCCCCAAATCGGTATTGATCTTCTCGGCAATCGCGTCCAGAGTGACATTCTCATCTTGAAGCAAAATCAACATAAAAGCGGGAAAACCCGCAGATCACGCAAGAACTTATTCAGTCAGCGGGGCATCCAGCCCCCTCATGGTCAGGCGCATACGACCTTGTTTATCCAATTCAAGCAAAAGTACGCGAACACTATCACCCTCCTGAAGCTTGTCGGTGACACGCTCGACGCGCTCGTCACAAATTTGCGAGATGTGCAGCAGCCCATCCTTACCCGGCAAAATATTTACAAAAGCGCCGAAATCGGTGATTCGCACCACTTTGCCTTCATAAATCTTGCCAACTTCGGCCTCGACCGTAATTTGCTCGACGCGTCGACGTGCTTCCTCGCCCTGCTCGGCGGAGGTCGCCGTAATGGTGATCTGACCATCATCTGAAATATCGATCTGTGTATGGGTATCGCGGGTAATCCCCTGAATCGTCGCACCACCCTTGCCAATCACCTCCCGGATCTTGTCCGGGTTGATCTTGAACTTGATGAATTGGGGCGCGTTCGGAGCAACGCTCTTGCGCGGTGCGGCAAGGGCCGCGTTCATGATCCCCAGAATGTGCAGACGCCCACCTTTGGCCTGATCGAGCGCCTGGCGCATGATCTCGCGCGTGATGCCGTAGATCTTGATGTCCATTTGCAGGGCGGTAACCCCATCGACGGTGCCTGCCACCTTGAAGTCCATATCGCCAAGATAATCTTCATCACCGAGGATATCGGAAAGCACGACAAAGCGATCACCTTCCTTGATCAGCCCCATGGCGATGCCGGCCACCGGCGCCGCGATTTCCACACCGGCATCCATCATCGACAGAGAAGCGCCACATACGCTGGCCATGGAACTTGAGCCATTGGACTCGGTGATTTCCGACACCACGCGCAGCGTGTACGGAGAATTTTCCGGATTGGGGATGACGGCCTTGACCCCGCGACGAGCCAGATTGCCATGGCCGATTTCTCGACGCTTGGGCGCGCCGAAGCGGCCGGTCTCACCCACGCTGTAGGGCGGGAAGTTGTAATGGAAGATGAATGATTCCTTGTACTCGCCCACCACCGCATCAACCAATTGTGCATCCCGTGCCGACCCGAGCGTCGTCACAACCAATGCCTGCGTTTCACCGCGGGTAAAGAGAGCCGAACCGTGAACGCGGGGTAGCACACCGGTTCGTACGGTAATCGGACGGATGGTTTTGGTGTCACGACCGTCAATGCGCGCCGCGCCATCCAGAACCCGACCGCGCACAACAGACGATTCCAAAGATTCAAGCAGATTGGAGACCAACTTGGCGGGCACGGCAACATCATCCGCAAACTGGGCAATGGCTTCTTCACGCAATTCATTCAAGCGCAGGTAGCGTTGCTGTTTTTCAGCGATTTGATACGTCTCGGCAATCGAATCGCCAAATGCCGCACGGATTTTGGCTTCCAATTCTGGATGCTCAACCGGCGGTGCCCAGGCCATGGCCGGACGGGCAGCATTGGCGGCAAGACGGCGAATCGCCGCAATCGCCAACTGCGCGGCCTCATGACCGAACATGACCGCATCGAGCATCGTGGCTTCCGGCAAGCGATCCGCTTCGGATTCCACCATGAGCACGGCATCTTCGGTACCCGCCACCACGAGTTCAAGCCGAGAATCGGCCATTTCGGAGTGAGAAGGGTTCAACACAAAGGCATCATGGATATAACCGACGCGTGCCGCGCCCAGATGCGCATCAAAGGGCAGACCAGACAAGGCCAGCGCGGCTGAGGCACCGAGCATGGCGGGAATGTCGCCGGGTACTTCGGGATCGAGTGATAACACCTGGGCAATCACCTGAACCTGATTATAGAAACCCTTGGGAAACAGAGGGCGCAACGGGCGATCGATCAATCGGGCAATCAGGGTTTCCGCTTCGGTGGAACGCCCTTCCCGCTTGAAGAACCCACCGGGAATACGGCCAGCTGCGTAAAACTTTTCCTGATACTCGACAGTCAGCGGTAGAAAGTCCTGCCCGGGCTCAGGTGCGCTCTCGACAACGGCGGTCACCAGCACCACCGTATCGCCCATCTGCACCATCACAGCGCCAGAAGCCTGGCGGGCAATTTCGCCCGTGGTCAAGGTGACGCAATGACGTCCATAATCAAATTGTTCGGTAAAAACGGCCACAGGCATCCCCTTTTCTAATTTCATAATCGAAAATGGATGCCGTCGGCACCCACATAAAACAATCCCGGCACAAGTCCGGGATGAAAATCACTGGCGGAACGACGCAATATCGTCGCCCTGATTGGTTACTTGCGCAGACCCAAACGACTGATCAGTTCCTGATAACGACCCAAATCTTTGGATTTCAGGTAGTCGAGCAGTTTGCGACGCTGGTTGACCAGCTTGAGCAAACCGCGACGGGAATGGTGATCTTTCTTGTGCTCGGCAAAGTGCTCGGTCAGGTGCACGATACGGGTGGTCAGCAGGGCGACCTGCACTTCCGGGGAACCGGTATCGTTTGCGCCGCGGCTGAAGTCAGCGACAACCTGAGATTTCTGTTCTGTAGTTAATGACATGAGATTGCTCCTGTTTCACCTGGGAAAGGTTGATTAAAAATAACATCAGGCAAGAGCAAATCCGCGCCCTTTACCGATGCGTGGCGAGCAGGGCCTAGACCTACCTCACCGTTATAGCGCCGCAAACAACCGTCGCGGTGCCACTCGTCCGTCATCCAGCACTTCCCCCATTCCCAGGAAGAGGTCGTCGGGTCCGTAAATACAAAACCACCCGGTTTGTGGCGCTTTGGGCACAAACACCGGATGACCGTGACGAATATGAAAGGCGCTGTCCGCATCCAGTTGAACCACCGGATAACGCTCCAACGCCGAATCGGTGGGCAGAATAGCATGTTTTATCGCCATTTCCGCATCCGATTCGTTGAGTTTGATTAATTCATCAAGTGTCCACATTGTTGCGGATTGGGCCGGGGCATCGCCCGCAGCCTCTGGCCACTCGGTCAGCCAAGGGCCGACACCGATTCGGCGCAACTTGGCCACAACCGCACCACAACCAACTGCCTCGCCAATGTCTTCAATCAGGGTGCGGATGTAAGCGCCCTTGCTCGAATGAACAAGCAGGTCGAAATCCCGACCATCGAAATTCAGTAGCTCGACACGATAGAAGTTGATCGAACGCGCCTTGCGCTCAACCACCTCACCGGCGCGCGCCAACTCATACAGCCGCTTCCCATTAACCTTCAGCGCCGAATACATGGGTGGCACTTGCTCGACCAAGCCACGAAAGGCCGCAAGATAGGTTTCCAGCTGTTCGGCTGTTAATTCGGGCACAGGGCGCTCTTCGATCACGGCACCTTCCATATCCCCCGTTTCGGTACGCAAACCGAGACGGCCGGTGACACGGTAGGTTTTATCGGCATCCAGCAGCAAGCCCGAAACCCGGGTCGCGTGACCGAAACACAGGGGCAGCATGCCTGTGGCTTCGGGGTCCAAACTACCGGTATGACCGGCCTTCGCTGCCTGGAACAAATGCTTGACGCGCTGCAATGCCTGATTGGAACTCAACCCGATGGGTTTATCCAGCAGCAAAATGCCATTGATTTCACGACCACGACGGCGGCGACTCATGATGTCTTCCCATTCGCCAGGTCTCCGGAAGGCGAGCCACCGGCATCGTCGGCCTGAACATGTTCGTCATCCTGCTTGCGCACGGCGGAAATCAGTGCATCCATCTGCATACCGCGCTCGATAGAAGCATCGAACTGGAAAGTCAGACGCGGGACACTGCGCAAACGCATTCGATGAGCCAGCTCGGTGCGCAGGTAACCCGCAGCCGAATCCAGCCATGCTTGCGCCCGTTCGCGTTCTGAACTGTTCAGCACACTATAGAAAATCTTGGCATAACTGAGATCGCGCGTAACCTCGCAATCGGTCACCGTCAGCAAACTGATGTTGGCCTGGCGGATTTCTTCACGCAAAAGATCAGCAATTTCGCGACGGATCTGCTCCGCCACGCGCTGATGACGACTAAAACCTTGTGGCATCTGGCCTGCCCTGTTGTTCTGAATAAAAACCGGCCACACAAAAGTGGCAGGCTAAAAATGGCTGATTACGACAAGGTGCGTTGAACTTCGACACGCTCAAACACTTCGATCATGTCGCCGACGCGAACGTCGTTATAGTTCTTGACGCCGATACCGCAATCAAAGCCCGCACGAACTTCTTGTGCGTCGTCCTTGAAGCGGCGAAGTGACTCGAGTTCACCTTCGTAAATCACCACGTGGTCACGCAGCACGCGAATCGGGTTGCCACGGCGGATAACCCCTTCGGTAACCATACAACCGGCGATGGCGCCAAACTTCGGCGAGCGGAAGACGTCACGCACTTCAGCCAAGCCAACAATCTTCTCTTGAGTTTCCGTGCCCAACAAACCACTCATGGCATGGCGGACATCATCAATCATTTCGTAGATGATGCTGTAGTAACGGATTTCAACATTCTGGGCCTGTGCAAGCTTGCGTGCAGAAGCCTCGGCGCGAACGTTGAAGCCGATCAGGACTGCATTGGAAGTCGTCGCCAGATTCACATCCGACTCTGTAATACCGCCGACACTGCTCATCAACACATTAACCTTGACTTCATCGGTCGACAACTTGTTCAAGCTATCCCGAATCGCTTCGGCAGAACCTTGCACGTCGGCCTTGACCAAAACGTTCAGAGTCGCCACTTCACCTTCTTTCATCTGATCGAACAGATTTTCCAGCTTGGTGGACTGCTGAGTCGCCAAACGACTATCGCGGTATTTTCCTGCACGGAACAGGGCAATTTCACGTGCCTTGCGTTCGTCCTCGACCACGACGAGATCGTCACCGGCCTGAGGTGTACCCGAGAGCCCGATGATGACCACTGGAATCGATGGACCGGCGGACTCGATAGGGGCGCCGTTTTCGTCGAGCATCGCGCGAACGCGACCGTATTCCGAGCCGACGAGCACCACATCACCCTTGTTGAGGGTGCCGCTACGAACCAGGACCGTTGCAACGGGGCCACGTCCTTTTTCAAGCGAAGATTCAACCACGGTACCCTTGGCATGACCTTCTACCGGCGCCTTGAGTTCGAGTACTTCCGACTGCACCAGAATGGCATCCAGCAACTGGTCAATCCCGACACCGGTTTTAGCCGATACCGGAACGAATTGTGTGTCACCGCCCCATTCTTCCGAAATCACTTGCAATTGGGACAGTTCACTACGCACCCGCTCAAGATCAATGTTTGGCTTATCGATCTTGTTGATGGCCACCACGATCGGCACGCCAGCGGCACGCGCATGTTGTACGGCTTCTTTGGTTTGCGGCATCACGCCATCATCGGCAGCAACGACGAGAACCACCAGATCGGTAACGCTGGCGCCCCGGGCGCGCATGGCAGTAAAGGCTTCGTGACCGGGTGTATCGAGGAACGTGATCACACCACGGCTGGTTTTGACATGATAGGCACCCACATGCTGGGTAATACCGCCAGCCTCACCTGCCGTAACTTTCGCCCGACGGATGTAATCCAGCAATGAGGTTTTACCGTGGTCAACGTGACCCATAACGGTAACCACCGGCGGACGCGGCAGCGCAACACCCTGCTCGATCGCTTCATCCAGCTCGGCTTCGAGCGTGGAATCGGAAACCGGAATCGGCGTATGACCCATTTCTTCAACAACTAGAACAGCGGTGTCCTGATCGATCATCTGATTGATCGTCGCCATCACACCCATGCTGAAGAGTGTCTTGACAACGTCCACACCTTTGACCGACATCTTCTGCGCCAGATCGGATACGGAAATGGTTTCCGGAATCGTTACATCACGGATGACGGGGGCCACTGGCTTTTCAAAGTTACTGGTCTGCTTGTTGGTAACGCCACCACGACCCGACGACTTGCGACCACGTTTGGCTCGGCGCTCTTCTGCACCCGCACCCAGATGCAGCTCTGAACGACCGGTTTTGACTTCACGTTCATGACGGCCCTTGCCACTATGCTTGGCACCCTTCTTGCGCGCTGACTCTTCTTCGACCGCCGATTTAACAGGGGCTGGGCGTCCATTGGATGTCACGCTTTCGGGTTCGGCTGCAGGCATGGCAATAATACGCAATCGAGATTTTGGCCGCTCCGTCAACTCATCAATGGCTTGTGGCAAAACATCGGAAACCGATTTTTCATCTGCCGAAACATCAAGTACCGTATCGAATGGCTCAGTCACTGTGCGAGCAGCGGCTTGGACTGGCGCTTCTTCATTTTTGACCGGCGCCGTCTCATCCACAGAACTTTGATCTACAGTCTGCTCTGCTTCAACCGCTACAGACCCTGTGACATGGGTTGCAGATAATTTTGCCGTATTTTCCACGCGTGGCTCCACAACAGGCTCAGGCGCCGTCACGACAACAGGTTCGACCACGGGTAGCTTCTCTTCGACTGGCTGCGTGGGCACTACTTCGCGAGCGACGTAGGTTTTACGGCTGCGATACTCGACTGCAACTGTCTTGCCGCGGGCGGCTCCTCCGCCGACCTTGATTTCTTCCTGCTTCTTACGTTGCAAGGTGATGCGATTGGGTTTGGCTTCACCGGCATCCTTGGCTGAATGTTGCCGCAGATGGGCCAACAGCTTCATTTTATCGCCATCGCCGATCAGGGAATCGGCCGAACTGGCTTTCACACCAGCCTCGGCTAACTGCACAAGCAGACGCTCTGGGGTGGAACCAACTGTTTTCGCTAAATCTTTAACCGTGACCTCGGACATGGGGTCTCCTATGGTCGTCTCTAAATCAAAATTCAATACCAACTGCGCGTACGCGACTGGAACAGAGCCTATTCGCTACCGATGACAAAATCGGTACAGCGCAAACTAATTTCCTGATCTTCAGGGCTGAACGATCAGGCAAACCACGGCGCACGCGCCGCCATAATCAATTGATGAGCCAAAGCCTCATCCACGCCTTCAAAGGCGGTCATCTCGTCGATTGACAACTCGGCCAGATCATCTGATGTATGAACTCCAGCCGCATTCAATGTGGCGAGCAGTTCAGGCGTCATGCCTTCCAACTTGGCGATATCGAGTTCATCCGTAGATTCACCCGCGTCGTCAGAAATGGCCTGAACCAGCAGCGCATCGCGAGCGCGGTTACGAAGTTCCTTGACGATATCCTCATCAAAACCTTCGACATCCAGCAGCTCTGCGGTCGGCACATAAGCAATTTCTTCCAGCGAGGAGAAACCCGCCTCGACCAGTACGGCGGCCACATCCTCATCGACGTCCAGATCACGCATGAACGATTCGGTGGCGCGACGTGTTTCGGTTTCTACCTTCGCGACCGCTTCTTCCTCGCCCATCACATTCAGGTGCCATCCGGTCAACTGGCTCGCCAGTCGCACATTCTGACCACCACGGCCGATCGCCTGGGAGAGTTTTTCTTCCGTGACGGCAACGTCCATGCTGTGGCGATCTTCATCCACCACGATCGACACGACTTCTGCCGGTGACATGGCGTTGATGACGAACTGAGCTGGGTTGCTATCCCAGATGATGATATCAACGCGTTCACCGTTGAGCTCATTGGTGACCGACTGGACACGCGAACCGCGCATGCCGACGCAGGTACCGACCGGATCGATCCGGCTATCGCGTGATTCGACCGCAATCTTGGCACGCAGACCCGGGTCGCGGGCAGCACCCTTGATTTCGATCAGCCCCTGTTCGATTTCCGGCACTTCCAGCTTGAACAACTCAATCAGGAACTCCGGCGCGGTGCGGCTAACGAATAGCTGCGGGCCACGGGGCTCATGACGCACATTCGCCAGATATCCACGAAGACGATCACCTGGGCGCACCGCTTCACGACCGATCATTTCATCGCGTGGGATCAGGGCTTCAACATTACCACCCAGATCCAGGATCACATTCCCACGATCAATCCGCTTGATCAGCCCCATGATCAGGCTGCCCTTGCGGTCGATATAGGCGTCGACGATCTGGCGGCGCTCTGCCTCGCGCACTTTCTGCACGATGACTTGCTTGGCGGCCTGCGCCGCGATGCGGCCGAATTCGACGGATTCAATTTCTTCCTCGACGAAGTCACCCACCTTGATATCGGGATCATCCATCTGCGCCGCTTCGAGAATCATTTCCCGCTCGGGAAATTCGGAAGATTCACCTTCGACAACCTGCCAACGACGGAAGGTGCGGTACTCGCCCGTATCCCGGTCGATTTGCACACGTGTATCGATGTCGCCGCCATGACGTTTGCGGGCTGCCTGGGCAAGTGCGGCCTCGATCGCCTCGAAAATGACTTCGCGATCAACCCCTTTTTCGTTTGAAACCGCATCGGCTACAAAAAGAATCTCTTTGCTCATAATGGTGGATATTCCCTTGAGTTACTTCGCAGAGCGACGTGCTTGGCGATCATTTTTTTGACCGCCGAATTCAAAAACCAGATTGGCTCGCTCAACTTCCGCATACGGGAAGGTGAACACATCTTCATCACCTTCGATGGACAGGCTGATCTGCTCGCCTTCAACCGCCGTGACGATACCTTCGAAACGACGGCGCTGAGCCAGTGGCCGATGAAGGCGCACACGCACCTTCTGGCCGACAAACAGGGCGAAATCGCTGGCGCGGAACATCGGACGCTCAACGCCCGGCGAGGATACCTCAAGCCGGTAGAAGCCCGGGAACGGGTCTTCAACATCAAGCACACCGCTTAGGGCATCGCTGACTTTCGTGCAATCATCCAGCGTCACACCCGCTTCGGTATCAATGTATACCCGCAACAAACCATCCGGGCCACCGCGGAACTCACCGCCCACCCAAACACAACCGGCTGCCTCAACAACAGGTTGCAATAAGGTTTCAATGGATTCTGGGATTTTCTGCACAGCCGATTTTTCTCTAAATGTTACAAAATAAAAAAGCCCCGACTGGGGCCCGTTTTTCTTTTATCGTTGATCGCGGGATGCGGAATATAAAAAGGTTCTTGCCGGAAGTCAAATTTATCCGGCAATCACCAAGCCTTGAACATCGTTCAAAGTCCTGTTTTTTTGAGAAAAACAGTTAAAACCACGCACGCGCCCGCAAAACAGAAATGTAATCGACCTACTGGGTTTTTTCACGAATCGTATCGAGGACATTTCGTGTGGCTTCCTTGGTCGCATCCCAGGCACTTCTGGCGGTGGATTTGGTCTTTTCCCATACCGCCGATGCCGCCTGCTTCGCTGTTTGCCACCAACTGTTATCCACTACGGGGTAGTGCGTCATGCCCGCAACCGATTCGTTTAAGTACACCTTGTAGCGCACATCATCGAGCTGCGTATCCCGCTCGGTTTTCAACCGGAATAACCCCGTTTGCACGAACAGTTTCTTGCCGTCCATCGAAGAAGCGGAGACATCAACATCAATCACAATCCCCGTGATTTTCATCTGTTCATCGACGATGACGTTGTCGACTTCACCGATCGATTTCGAATGGCCCTCGGCGTACACGGGCGCATCCATGAGCGCCTTCATCGAATACAATCCTTGAGCCGCCTCGGCCAATGGCACGAACAGCAAGCCGCTAATCATCAAACCGAAGATCAACCCGTTTTTTATCTTGCCTATCATTATCCTGTCTCCTGTTGAACATCAACCACACACCGACAAGCTATCCTGCCAGCTACTCGCCACGCAAATCGTCAAAAAAGCTTTTTACCGAATCCAGCCACGAACGCTCACGCGGACGATGCTGAGCAGGAATCTCCCCGCCCTGCTCACCGATCAGTGAACGCTCAAATGCCAGCAGAAGTTCCTTCTGTTCGTTGGTGAGCTTGACCGGTGTTTCGACATGGACGGTCACGAGCAGGTCCCCCTTGGCACCGCCGCGCACGGGCTGGACCCCTTTTCCGCGCAGGCGGAACACCTTGCCCGTCTGGGTTTCGGCCGGAATCTTGAGCGCAATGCGGCCATCGAGTGTCGGCACTTCAATCTCGCCACCCAAGGCGGCTGTCACGAAGCTGATCGGCATATCACAGAGCAGGTCGGCATCCTGACGCTGGAAAATCGGGTGTGGTTTGACTTCAATCAGAACATACAGATCACCTGCCGGACCACCCTGCTCACCGGGACCACCTTCACCAGCGTGCCGCAAACGATCACCGGTATCGACGCCTGCAGGAATCTTGATCGACAGGGTCTTTTGCGTTTCTACCCGACCCGCACCATGACAGGCTTCGCAGGGATGCTCGATCACTTCCCCTGAACCGCCACAGGTCGGACAGGTTTGCTGGATCGAGAAGAACCCCTGCTGGACACGCACCGCACCGGCACCATGGCAGGTACTGCAGGTCTTTTTGCCTGTGCCGGGTTTCGCGCCCGTGCCATGGCAGACATCACAGGGTTCCGTGCTTGGAATCTGGATTTCTATCGTCGTGCCGCGAACAGCCTCTTCCAGCGAAATCTTGAGGTGGTACTGCATATCGGCACCACGATAGGCGCGTGAGCGACCGCCGCCGCCACCGAAAATATCGCCAAACACTTCGCCGAAGATATCCGAAAACCCTGCACCGCCGCCGCCAAAACCGCCTCTACCGCCGCCCATACCTGCATTAACACCGGCATGGCCGAACTGGTCATAGGCAGCACGCTTTTGCGGGTCGGACAAGGTCTCGAATGCTTCCTTGGCTTCCTTGAATTTCTCTTCGGCGGAGGGGTCATCGGGATTGCGATCCGGGTGGTACTTCATAGCCAATCGACGATAGGCCTTTTTCAGCTCATCGCCCGATACCGTGCGTTCCACTTCAAGAATTTCGTAATAACAACGCTTCGCCATAATCTGCTCAAAAGTTAAAACGGCAGAAGTGCGTGGGGTAAACCGCGCAACCATGCCGTATCAGAAACTGAATGCCTGTAACAAAGCCGTCCTCCAACGGGAGACGGCTTTATGCTCGGCTTATTTTTTATCGTCTTTGACTTCTTCGAACTCGGCATCGACCACGTCATCGTCCTTGGCCGAGGCGGTTTCTGCACCGCCTTGCTGCGGTTGTGCCGTGGCTTTCTGCATCAATGTGGCAGAAACCTGGGTCAACGCTTCGATTTTCGCTTCAATTTCAGCTTTGTTGTCGCCTTTCATTGCTTCGCGCAAAGCGGCAATCGCATTGGTAACTGGCTGCTTGTCCGCGTCGGTCAAGCCTTCGGTTTCCTTCATGGTTTTCTCAACCGTATGAATCAAACCATCGCCCTGGTTACGCACGTCAACCAACGCGCGCAGTTTCTTGTCTTCTTCCGCGTGTGCGGCGGCGTCGTCGACCATACGCTGCACTTCCTCGTCGGAAAGACCCGAGTTGGCCTTGATGACGATCTTCTGCTCTTTGCCGGTACCCTTGTCTTTCGCGGAGACATTCAAAATACCGTTGGCATCGATGTCGAAGGTGACCTCAATCTGCGGCATGCCCCGTGGTGCTGACGGAATGTCGGTCAGGTCGAAACGACCCAGCGATTTGTTGCCGGAAGCAATCTCGCGCTCACCCTGAAGTACATGCACCGTTACCGCGGTCTGGTTGTCATCTGCCGTAGAGAAGACTTGACTTGCCTTGGTCGGGATGGTCGTGTTCTTCTCGATGAGTTTGGTCATCACGCCGCCCATCGTTTCGATACCCAGGGACAGCGGGGTGACATCAAGCAACAACACATCGCTAACACTACCGGACAATACGCCGCCCTGAATGGCCGCGCCCACGGCAACCGCTTCATCCGGGTTCACGTCTTTGCGCGGTTCCTTGCCAAAGAAATTCTTCACGGCTTCACGCACCTTGGGCATGCGGGTCTGGCCGCCCACGAGGATAACCTCGTCGATATCGCTTAACGATACGCCCGCATCCTTGATCGCCATTTTGCAGGGATCGATGGTGCGGGTGATCAGATCATCGACCAGCGATTCGAGCTTGGCACGAGTGATCTTGATATTCATGTGTTTCGGACCGGTGGCATCCGCCGTAACGTAGGGCAGGTTGACGTCGGTCTGTTCGGTCGAGGAAAGCTCGATCTTGGCTTTTTCCGCAGCTTCCTTCACACGCTGCATGGCCAAAGGGTCATTGTGTAGATCCACGCCCTGTTCTTTCTTGAATTCAGCAACCAGAAAATCGATCAGACGGTTGTCGAAATCTTCACCGCCGAGGAAGGTATCACCATTGGTGGAAAGCACTTCGAACTGCTTCTCGCCATCGATGTTGGCCACCTCGATGATGGACACGTCAAACGTACCGCCACCCAAGTCATATACGGCAATCTTGCGGTCCTTGTTGTCTGCCTTGTCGATACCGTAGGCCAGTGCAGCCGCAGTCGGTTCGTTGATAATCCGCTTGACATCCAGACCGGCGATTCGGCCGGCGTCCTTGGTGGCCTGACGCTGACTGTCGTTGAAGTAAGCAGGAACGGTGATGACCGCCTCGGTTACTTCTTCACCCAGATAGGCTTCGACGTCTTTTTTGATCTTCATCAGAACGCGTGCGGAAATTTCCGGCGGCGCCATTTTCCTGCCGTTTACCTCGACCCAGGCATCACCGTTGTCGGCCTTCACGATCTTGTAGGGCATCAACTTGATGTCTTTTTGCACGGCGTCTTCATCGAAACGACGCCCGATCAAGCGCTTGACGGCAAACAGTGTGTTCTTCGGATTGGTGACGGCCTGTCGCTTGGCCGGTTGACCAACTATGATTTCACCGTCGTTGGCATAAGCAACGATGGATGGAGTGGTGCGGGCACCCTCTGCGTTCTCGATCACCTTGGCAGACTTGCCTTCCATGATAGCCACGCAAGAATTCGTCGTGCCTAAATCGATACCAATAATCTTAGCCATTATGTTCTCCCTCATAAGCCCGTTACGGGGCCAGTTCAATGTGTTCGTTTGAATTCGTTACTGCACCCTGATCTACACTTGGTGCGTTACGAAGTCTGATTTGCGGTCATTTGCTCTGTTTTCAAGAGCCCTTTACTGATTTTTGGACACTACCACCAAGGCGGGGCGCACAAGACGATCACGCAACAGGTAACCTTTCTGCATCACGCTGATTACATGATCGGCAGGGCCTTCATGCGGCTGCACGGAAATTGCCTGATGATGATCCGGGTTGAAGCGCTCGCCGACCGGATGAACCGGATGGACACCGAATTTCTCCATCGTCTGCATGAACAGATTGAGCGTCATCTCGCTGCCTTCGCGGATTTTCTCCAGAGAAGCATGTTCGTTTTCGCTGGCCTGAATACCCATTTCCAGAGAATCGATTACCGGCAGCAAACTATCTACAAATCGCTCCAGAGCGAATTTTCGGGCATTCTCGATATCGCGCTCCACGCGCTTGCGCAGGTTTTCCATCTCGGCGTGCAAACGCAGTATTTCCTGATCACGCTCGGCCAGTTTCTCTGCCAGAACCCGAGGATCCAGGGTTTCATCCGCTGTAACGGACTGATCCGCTTGCTCTTCTTTGCTCATGTCCTGGTTCACATCCTGGGTCATGTTTTCGTCGTGGGGTTGCTTGGATTGTTCCGTCATACGGTGATCCTCAAAATCAGATAAAGCCATTGAATGTCGTCGCCGACGCGAATACCGTGTAGATCTGGGGTGGCATCAAAATTTTTCAAGTCAGGAGAAGAAAACATCAAAGGCAAAAGAACGGTATATTCTTCTCTAGTACAAATACCCAAAAGGTTTTACTTGTGGCTGATCATACGAAAGTCCGCGCAAAATCCGCGCAGACGCAATCTGTTGAACCAACGTCCAATGCTTCGGACGCGCCGGTATTTCGGCGCATTGGCATAATCACCAAACCCTACGCCGACCAAGCAATCAAACGTGTGTTCCAGAAACTGATCAAACTGCTCGATCAGATGGGCATCGACTGGGCGCTGGAACTATCCTGCGACAATCCGGTTCATCAGTTGCCGGTGGCGCGTTTCGAGCGTGACCAACCAGACTGCGACCTGATCATCGTGCTCGGTGGCGACGGTACCCTGCTCAATGCAGCGCGCACGCTGAGCCTGTGGAATATCCCACTGATGGGCGTCAACCTCGGGCGTCTGGGCTTTCTGGTCGACATACTGCCCAGCGATCTGAAGCTCTATCTGGAGGCCATGCTGCGTGGCCATTACATCGAAGATCGGCGCTTTTTGCTCGAAGGCACGCTCATGCGCGGAGAAACCCGGCTGCTTCAAGCCATCGCAATGAACGACATCACGTTTAAGATGCGTGATCCGGCACGCATGGTCGAATTCGACATGTATATCAATGGCGTGCTGCTCAACCAACAACGATCCGATGGCGTCGTCGTCTGCACCCCAACCGGCTCGACCGCCTATGCGCTGTCGGCTGGTGGCCCGCTGATTGCCCCCGACCTTGAAGCCATTGGCATCGTCTCGATTTGTCCGCACACGCTGAGTTATCGCCCCATCGTAGTCAGTGCCCAGCATGTGATCGAGATCACACCCAAGCCTCAGTCGCGCGGCGGCGGCGTGATGAGCTTCGACGGCCAGATCAACCACCCGCTTGATGTCGGTGATACCCTGGTCATTCGTCGGCACGATCACGATATCCGCCTGATTCATCCCTGCAACCACGACTACTACGCCCTGTTGCGCACGAAACTGTGCTGGGCGGAGCAAACCGGCTAATTTTTCCCATGCTGACTTCCCTGACTATCCGCCACATCGCCCTGATCGACGAGATCGAGATTCAATTTGCACCGGGCATGACCACGCTCACCGGCGAAACCGGCGCAGGCAAATCCATCCTGATCGACGCCATCGGCCTCATTCAGGGCGAACGGGCCAATACGCAACTGATTCGAGCCGGCTTTGAGGAGGCGGAAGTCATCGCGGTGTTTGAGGTTAGCCCAAGCTCGCCCGTGGCCGAATTCCTCGAAGAACAGGAGCTACTCGACGATGAACTCATTATCCGTCGCACCCTGAATCGCGAGGGGCGCGGCAAGATCTGGATCAATGGCCGCCCCTGCCCGGCCGCGACCCTCAAAACGCTCGGCGGCCTGCTGATCGACGTTCATGGCCAGCACCACAACCAGAAACTGCTTGAAAAACGCTATCAGAGATTGCTTTTGGACAGTTTTGCCGGGCTAACCGGACCAACGCAGAAGCTGGCGCAGCTCTCCCATGAGCTCCGCCAGAGTCAACACCAACTCGAGGACATTCGCGCCGCCGAACAAAGCCACGAAGACCGCCGCGCCTTGCTGGCCTTTCAGCTTGAAGAAATTGACCAGATCGCACCACAACCGGATGAATTCAATCAGTCCCATCAGTTATTGAGCCGCCTTTCCCGCCAGGATGAGTGGCGCAGTGTGCTTGCCGCACAACTGGAACAGCTATTCGATGGCGATGACAACGTTCATGACCGGATCGGGCACGCACAACAGGCGCTCGCGCGAATCGCGGGGCTCGATGACGCCCTCTCACCACTGATCGACGCACTGGAAATCGCCCAGATTCAGATCAGCGAGACCGCAGACACCTTGCGTGACCGGCTCGATTCGGCAGAAGACGATCCCGAACAACTCGAACGGGTGCAGGCCCGCCTCGAGCAACTGCACCAGTTGGCGCGCAAGCACCGCATTCCACCGGAGCAACTGGACGACCGTATCGCAGAACTCCGAGAAGAAGCCGCGCGTCTCGATCACGCGCAAGCAGACAGCGCCGCGCTCGAAGCCAGAATTCAGGCACAGATGGCCGACTACGACCAACTTGCCGCCGACATTTCGGTCAAAAGAAAAGCCGCCGCCGCAAAACTGGCGGCCGCGGTGACCGAAGCCATCCGCCAACTCGGCATGCCGCATGGGCAAATCGAAATCCCGATAAACCCGGTGGCCGACCTCGCAGCGCGGGGCGAACAGGGTATCGACGATATCGTATTTCTCATCAGTGCTAACCGCGGTCAGCCGCCCCAACCGCTTGACCAGATTGCCTCGGGTGGCGAACTGGCCCGCGTGAGTCTGGCGTTCAAAACACTCACCGCCGCCTTCGATCCGGTGGAAACCTTTATTTTCGATGAAGTGGATACGGGGATTGGTGGCGCGATTGCCGAGATCGTGGGGCGTCATCTGCGTGCCCTCGGCCAGACCCGGCAAGTGTTCTGCGTGACCCATCTACCGCAGGTGGCCGCACAGGGACAACATCAGATTCAGGTGCAGAAGCACCATCTGGAAAGTGGCACCGTGACCGAGATCGTACCACTGGACCACGCGGCACGTATCGACGAAATCGCCCGCATGATCGGCGGCATCGACATCACCGCCCAGACCCGGGCAACCGCTCAGGAAATGTTGGCTCGCGAGTGAGTTCAAGGAAGATCTGCCAAACGCAGCGTTCCTTCGGGTAATGGGTATGACTCGGCAAATCCCCCCTACCCCCCCTTTTTTCAAAGGGGGGAGAATACGCCTCCGTTTTTTGAGCAAGCGCCCCCCTTTGTAAAAGGGAGAATGAGGGGGATTTAAAGAAACCCTGATCAGACGTGATTCAAGCACCAGACCATCAAAGCGGGTTAACGGCTTATTCCCTATTGATTAAACGGCTTCGGTGCACCGGTATCACCCAATAAAACGCCGTTCACCTTAGTGCCGTACAGACTGTTTTTATTGTCGTGATATTTGGCGCGAGTGGCAGCTACGCTGCCTTCCCAGCGCGGATCCTGCGGGCGCTCATGACCATCCATGAAATACGCCACATCCCAGGCTTGCTGTGGGGTCAGGCTGTAGCTTTGACCATAGGGCATATTGGCATAGATGAACTTGGCGGCATTCGAGATACTCCCCATGCCCGCACCCCAGTTAAACGACTGCGCGCCCCACAAAGGCGGAAACACGACAGTGCCGTTCACCATGCGGCCTTCACCGTTGGCGGCGTGACAAATCGCGCAATTGGCTTCATACACGGCCTGGCCACGGACGAAATCCGGCGCTTGCTTGGGCTCTGGAATATCTGGGTAACCGCGGCCAGCAATTTTGCTATCACCCGTGGGCAAGCCCTTTGCCAGCCAATAGGAATAGGACGACAACGCCACCAGCGCCTCACTACCAAGCGGCGGCATCTTGCCGTTCATGCTGAAACGAAAACAGCCTTGCAGCCGGTCTTCGAAGGTATTCACCTTCTTGTTCTTGCTACGATAGGCTGGATAGCTGACCCACGCGCCCCACAGTGGCGCGGAACCCGCCATCGCGCCGCCATCGGTATGACAGTTCACGCAATTGAGCGAATTACCCACATACTGCGGCGCGTACTTCTTCGATTCGAACATGATGTTGCGGCCCAATTGAACCATCTTGCCGAATTCGTCATTCGGTATGGTGGAAGGATCGGGAGGGGTGAAGGTCGACCCCGTCAACACAGCGGCATTCGGTGCAGATTTGGGCGTGACCTCGACAGCAGCCAGGCTTACCATGGGCACCACGGCCACAGACGCCAGCAGAATCGACGTCAACACAGGCTTGATTTGTTGAATGTGCTTGCTCATTGCGCGCCTCCGGCCTGATTCGTTTTGCCCATCACCGCTGCCTCTGGCTTCTGCGCCGCCAACCAGGCCGTGACTGCCTTGGTATCGGCATCACTCATCCGTAATGCGATGGTATGCATCAACCCCTGAGGGTCACCACTACGTGTACCATTTTTCCAAGCCGTAATTTGCTGATCAAGATAGGTCGCAGATTGCCCAGTCAAGGCCGGAAACGCTGGCGCCACGCCCACACCGCCAGGGCCATGGCAACGAAAACAGGCGGGAATACCTGCCTTCCAGTCACCCAACATAGCCAGTTGCTCACCACGAGATTTCAAATCGGCGGGAACCGTCTGCGCAGGAGCCGCCATGGAGACCGGCAAGCCTGAGTAATAATCAGCCAGCGTTTTGATCTGCTCAGAGCTCAACGGTTTGGCCATACCCGACATAATGGCGTTCTGGCGTTGCCCTGAGGCAAACAAATGTAACTGTTCAGCCAGATAAGAGGCAGGCAAGCCGGCCAGACGAGGAAAGTTTGCTGCTGCCTGACCCGCACCCTGAGCGCCATGACAGGCGGCGCAACTGGCCGCTTCGGGCGGCGGAGCGGCTCGTGCCACCGCACTCCCCACGACCATCACCGCAAGGCCGGTAGACCAGAACAGTGAACGTAATGAGAACACAGAACGAAACAGAAACATGGTGCAACCCCCCATTCAACGACGCCTAAATCCGGCGACCCAAGTCAGACGTACAAGAAGCTCAGTATTTCCCCGAGCCACTCGCGTCAGTAAATATTCCTCCCAGACGGATCCGATCAGTCGTTTGGAGCACTACCGAGTGCAGCTTAAATCCGTTCGATATGCAGACCAAGCCCTTTTAACTCATCTTCTTTCGTCGGGCCGCAAAGCACGCCGATGGAAGCGGAATCCGGGTTCAGATAGGTTTCTGCAACGCGCTTTAAGTCCGCTTCGGTCACATCCAGAATCCGGGCCCGCATCAGGCGCTGCTGTTCGAGTGTGCGACCATGCAGACCATCAAGAAACGCTTTTTTCGCCTCCCCTGCGGGCGAACCGGGCTTATCGATGCTGGAAATGACACCGAAAATCGCCTCATCGACCGTGCGGCCTTCATGTGTATTATCCAGCAACCAGTCGATGGCTCGATCAAAGTCATTAAGCGTGTCGGTCAAGCGCGGATCTCGGTAGGAGAAGAAGCGGAAGCTTGCTGATTCAGAATCGTATCCCGCGCCACCACCGTAAGCACCGCCCTGCTCACGAATGGCTCGGTGCAGATAACCGTTACGCAAAAAGCCACCCAGAACGGCCAGCGCGGCGGCATCTTCATGCAATGGCGGTACGGCGGCATGGGCCTTGGCGCAGTAATTCACGGCAAGGTTACCGATCCAGGCTTCGCGCACCGGCTGATGCACCTTCGGTAGCTGGAAATGCTCGACCGGATTGCCATGCTGCATGACACGTTCCAGTGCGGGCTGAATATCGCCAAAATGGCGGCGTTCGGCAATCACGTTGTATTGCCGCAAGCCGCCCTTGAGCTTGGCGTGCAGACGGGCCAATCGCTCGGCCACATCGTGGATGGCTTTGGGCTCATCAAGCGCGTCATCCATTGCCTTAATTCGGCGCACACCGGCGACACCGCCCGATTCGTGGGTCAACCTGGCACGCGCCGACATCCCGCTGGAAGCCAGATTCATGGCATGAACGTGACCCGCTCCGGCAATGCCTTGTTCACTGCGAAAACGAATCTGACTGATCAGATCCCGAATACGGCTGGTTTCATCGAAACGCGCCGCGTTGAGATGCTGATGGAACAGATCCACGAGGTCATCGGCATGGCGAACCAATGCCTTGCCGCCGAGCAGGAAAAACGAGCTCAGCTTATGCGCGTTGTCGAGATCCGGGCGAATGGATGATCGGGCAGAAAACCCGCCCGTACGCGCGGCGACGGCTTCAGCCATCTGCAGATAGTCACGATCTCCGGCACCCAGTTCGGTCAATACGCCGCTATAAATCGGCAGCAGATCGAGCTCATCGTGGGTCAGTTGCGGCAAATCCAGCGCGGCTTGCAGGTAAACCAAACCATTGGTGCTGCGATTGAACCAAGTCGATGTCGCCGGATGATGGATGATCTTTTCCGGGGTCGGCAAATCGATGTGTTCGGGAATATCCTCGCGCGTCACGGTCGGCAGGATGCTGATGTCATCGACCTCGGCCTGCCGCTCGGCCAGTGCCTTGGCCTGCTCGACTACCTCCTGTTTTTCCGCATCGGACATGGCAGCCTGCATGGCGGCCAGACGGGCCTGTTCGGCGGCCTGCTTCCTGGCAGACAATTCGGTATCGGGTTTGAGCACCACGCGCACGCGGTGGGTGTTATCGAGCAGCAATGTGCGGATCAGATTCGGGATAAATTGGCTATCGGCGGCCTTTTTGCGCAACCGCGCGAGCGCAGGCTCCAGGTCCAGAACCGCAATCGGGTCGCCATCGTGAATTGCGGCAGGCAGACCATGCAGGATCAGTTGCAGGCCATAGGGCATGCCATCGCCGGTCACTTCGCGTTGCGAGAGTTCGATCTGATGCAGTACCGACTCAATCATGTCCGCAGGCACGCCTTTTTCGGCAATCTCGGTCAAGGTATCGAGTACCAACCGTTCCACAGCCTCGGCCCGATCCGGCTCGCTGCCTTCGACACCGGCCACGAATACCATCTGCCGTTGTGAGTCTTCCAATCCCAGAATGGGCGAAGGCGAACCGCCCAGATCGGTGGTTTCCAGCACGCGCAACAGTGGAGAAGCGCTGTTTTCGAGCAGTACGCCTTCGAGCAGTTGGGCTTCCAGCGCCGCATCCAGATCGGTGCTTTCGCCCAACAACCAGCCGACAACCACATGAGTTTTCTCGGCGAGATCGGGCTCATCGAGCGCATAATTTTCTTCAACCAAGCGCGGGGAAGTCAGCGCCTGCTCAATGGGCACGGCAGAGTTGGGATCGATACGGGTAAAACGTTTTAACGCCTTCTCTTCGAACTGCGTTTGCAGATCGATCACCGGCAAATTGCCATAGGTCATGAACACGGCGTTCGACGGGTGATAGAACCGCTGGTAAAACGCCTTCAATTGCGCGTAAGTCAGGTTGGGAATTTCGGCCGGCTCGCCACCGGAGTTGTAGTGGTAGGTTGTCGTCGGGAACAGCTCGCTCGTCAGCGTCTGCCATAGCACGGAGGACGGGTTGCTCATGGCGCCCTTCATCTCGTTGAACACCACGCCTTTGAACGTCAGCGGTGTGGTTGGGTCATCGGGCGTGGTGAATTCAACGCGGTGGCCTTCCTGCCGGAAATCGCGCTCGTCAATGCGGGAGAAAAACACCGCATCGAGATAAACATCCAACAGGTTGTAGAAATCTTTCACATTGACCGAAGCGAATGGATAAGCCGTCCAGTCGCTGGCGGTAAAGGCATTCATGAACGTATTGAGCGAACGGCGGATCATCATGAAAAACGGATCGCGCACCGGGAAACGCTCCGAACCGCACAACACCGTATGTTCCAGAATATGCGCCACCCCGGTCGAATCCTCCGGCACCGTACGCAACCCCACCAGAAAGACATTCTGTGGATCATCGGTCGCCAGATGGAAATGCCTAGCACCCGTCGCATTGTGACGGTATTCATCCACCGTGAGATTCAAGGCCGCAATCGGCTGAGTACGAACAAAGGTAAACGCGGGGTGATGGATGCTTTCGCTCATTGAATAATGCCCAATTCGGTAAAACGTGTAGGTTGATTAGTGTAACTCAGCCATCGCTGCAAAACAGGCGACAACAACCAGTGTATGAGCAAACAACGGCGATTTAATTCCCTGTATGACCTCACGCCACCCATGTTCTATAAGGCTCGTACAAAATCCGAAGAAACCGTACCGCCCTATTTACGACCCATTCATGCAGCAGATCAGTTGATCGACTAACCTTTTCAGATTGCAATACTACCGAATACCAGAACCCGATTCACAGAGGACCACCCCATGCACATTGATCCCGCGCAGCATTCGAATATGGACAACTACAAATTGCTGACGAACCTGATCGTGCCTCGCCCGATCGCGTGGATCAGCAGCCTGAGTTCGGATGGCATCGTCAATCTGGCACCGTACAGTTTTTTCAATGCCATCGGGAGCGACCCGCTTTATGTCATGTTCAGCGTGGGCAAAAACGATGCGGGCGAACCCAAGGACACGGCTAAGAATGTCCATGCAAACGGTGAATTCGTCGTGAATCTGGTGACTGAAGAGTTATTCAACGCCATGAACATTTCTGCCGCGGACTTCCCTGCAACGATCAGCGAATTGGAGATCGCAAATTTGCATACCGCGCCATCCGAAAAGATCAAAGTTCCTCGCGTGGCGGAAGCCAAAGCCAGCATGGAGTGCAGACTGTTCAGCGAACAACAGCTCGGTGCAAACACCCTGATTATCGGGGAAGTCGTCATGTTCCACGTTCATGACGACTTGATCGATGAGCGCCTGCATATCAACAACTTTGCACCGATCGGACGCATGGGCTCGCCTTCCGTGTATTGCCACACGACCGATCGCTTCGATATCGCTCGCCTCTCGTATGAGCAATGGCAGCAAGACCACTCGTGACCACGATCCGTTGTTTCGCAAAAGTTCAGGACACCTGACTCGCTTCAGGCGAGCCCTCCCCATGGAGCAAACCCGGCTTGAACAGAATCAGGTGTTACGGCTAACGATCCTGGCGTTGCCCTTGCTGCCGATAATCTCGCTGCGTGGCACCCTGCCCTCCTTGAATACCACCCTGAGATACACCACCACGCTGCCCCGCTCCGGGTTGTTGCCCACGCCATGAAGAATCCTGCCGCGGCTGTATTTGCTGAGGTTGCGGCTGCGGTTGATATCTCGGTTGAATCTGCTGCTGCTGCTGCGGCTGTGGCTGGTACTGCTGCTGCATCTGTTGTGGTTGATATCTCGGTTGCATCTGCTGCGGTTGAGATTGCTGCTGCATCATAGGAGCAGACGGATAGGAGCGCTGATGCTCCATCTGCCGCTGATTTCGCTCCTGAGGCATTGGCTGAATTCGCTGCTGTTGCGGTTCAGGAACATAGCCTCGCTGCGCAGGAGGCTGAGCCCCCATCTGTTCCCGTTCGCGCTCCTGATAAAGCTGACGTCCCGCACGATCCTGAGGCTGATATCGGTATCTCTCTGCACGCAATATGGGTTGCTGTTCCAGCCGAGGATATTTCGAGCCGGAGTACTCCCGCTGGTAGTGGGGCAGGGGTGCAGGCGCCGGGGCCGCTGACCGATTCCACTTATCCCATCCGTGACGATGCTGTTCCCACTGAGGCCCCCAGTGCTCTCCCCAACGCGGGGGCGCATCGGGATACCAGCTACGGAAATAGGACGGAGGATATCGGTAATAACGAACAGGAATCCGCAGAATGAACAAAGGCACCACATTGGGTGAAACATAGACCCACGGTCCGTTGTACCAGGTACTCTGGTACCAACCGTCGTCCCGGAAGACCCAGTACACCCCATCGTAAAAGAAGTAGTTAGTAGCCACGCCGGGGGCGTAATAGGCCGGGTAGCCCGGAATCCGAACCAAGGACGGATAAACCGGTACATTAATGCCAATACTGACATAGCTCGAACGCACCACCCCATACTCCGGGTACATAGGCGCGCTATCGGGGTAACCCACAGCGACACAACCACCGAGCAATGGAACAGTAGCCAGACCCAACACAAAACGACCTAATCGGTTCATCGTATTCACCCCTCGTCCCAAAACTCATTGGTGACAGTCACTACACACTCGCTCATCGGGTAGGTACGCCCGCCTTGTGGTATCAATATGAGGGCGGCGTTAAAATAGCGCAAGATGAACAGAACCCGGCTCAGACACAGATAAAAAATCGCAACCAATTGAATTTAAAAATCTTTCCAAGAAATACCATAAAAAAACAGAACATCGGAATTCTGTATCAAATTGTAAATGCCACTGAACAGGTTGTTTCCTCAGAAATAACTCCGCTCCAATCCTTCCTCTTCCCCGACACTACAAACCCTGCTTCAATACCACCCCCAAACATGTCGCCGTCTCATCCGAGGAGCCTATCCAATCGTGCGAAAACCAAAGTTGCCGAAGGGTGAATTTCAAGCCCAAATAGAATCACTTACCCTCGAAGGACGTGGTGTCAGCCATATCGATGGCAAGGCCACATTTATCGGTCGCGCATTACCCGGCGAAACCGTGCGCTTTATCTACACCGATCGGAAAAAACACTTTGACGAAGGCGATACCGTCGCCGTCGAACAAGCCTCACCGGATCGCATCACCCCACCCTGCCCTCACTTCGACCAATGTGGCGGCTGCGCTATGCAGCATCTCACCAGCGAAAAACAACTGGCCACCAAAGAACAGGCGCTATTCGACCAACTGCAACGCATCGGCAAGGTTGTTCCAGAAACCGTACTGCCCGCATTGGCCCGGGCAAACTGGGGTTACCGCCGCAAGGCCCGACTCGGCGTCAAATACGTACCCAAAAAAGGACGGGTAATCATCGGGTTCAGAGAACGACACACCCATTTTCTCTCCGATCTGCAAAGCTGCCGCGTGCTTGATCCCCGCGTGGGCGAACGACTGACTGACATCGGCGAGACCATCCTCAGCCTGGAAGCTCGTGAACTCATCCCACAAATCGAAGTGGCCTGCGGCGATGACCGGGTCGCACTCGTATTCCGCCACCTCGAGCCCTTGAGCCAGAGCGATAAGGAAAAGCTCCGGGCCTTTGGCATACAGGAAGGCTTCGACATCTACCTTCAACCGGGAAACAACGACAGCATCCATCCGCTCGACAAGGCGCTAGTCGCCCCGCTGACATACGCGCATTCGAGTTTCGATGTATCCATAGAATTCGCGCCACTGGACTTCATCCAGATCAACACAGACATCAATCGGGCCATGATTGTGCAGGCGCTCCAATGGCTGGATGTGCAACCGGGCGATCATGTACTCGACCTTTTCGCCGGACTCGGTAATTTCACCCTGCCCATCGCCCGCAAAGCCGCAAAAGTAACCGCAGTAGAACTCGATGAACCCATGGTCGAGCGCGGTGCGCAATCGGCCGCCGCCAACGGCATCACAAATACCGAACATGTCATCGGTAACCTGTTTGAACCCGATCCGACCCATCTCTGGATGCAACAAACCTACGACCGCGTCCTGCTCGATCCACCCCGTGCCGGTGCCGAAGCCATGATGCCGCATATCGCGCGTTTCGCCCCCGAACGGATTGTGTACATATCCTGTCATCCGGGCTCCCTGGCGCGCGATGCCCACATTCTGGTACATGAACACGGCTACCGCCTGATCACCGCGGGCGTCATGGACATGTTCCCGCATACCAGCCACATTGAATCCATGGCCGTATTCGAGCGAGCAAAGACATAAGTTTGTTTGCTAAAGCCCCGCACGATTGCTAGAATCCACGCCACTTTCCTGCCCGTCTGTCGAGACGCGCGAAAAACTGGAGCGGTGTCCGAGTGGTTGAAGGAGCACGCCTGGAAAGTGTGTATACGGTAACCCCGTATCGAGGGTTCGAATCCCTCTCGCTCCGCCATTTTTCATATGTATTCGCTTGATTCTAAAGCGAATTGCAAACAAACTAGATGATTATGCCCACACCCATGCCCACACTTTGATGTTTGGTAGGAAAGTGCGGTTACATGACCATCTGGATTCTTCTGATTTTCTTCGACGACAAAACATCCCGGATCAGAATCATCCCCTTGGTGGGCTGACATGTATTTCATCGGAAAAATTCTGAGCATCCAGACCGATGCGCGATCGTTCGGATGATTGTCATGGACGAAGTCCCCACATAGGGAACGGGTAAGGAGCATCCAGGCTCTGCCAAGGGTCCTGCCAGTTGCTACAGCGGCCCTATCGTTAATCGCATGCATTCGCACCACCAAGATTATCGTCATCCAAGACTGATACGGGTGCCACATAGGCCGGACATAAGAACTACCTATGCCTCGCCCCATATGAGGTGAGGCCCCCCGAGTCTACCCAAGAAACCCATCGGTCCGCTTCTCGGTGTGGATTCAACCGGTGGGGTTCTACCCCGTTTTCACGGGCGGTTGTGAAAAGGATCGGGAGCGGACGCTTGGTCTCCTACCCGCAGTCATCATCCGCTCCCGATCCTATTCACAACCGTAAGTGAATAAAAAAGGGGAGCACCTGTCAGCTTTTTTACACTGGAAAACAGGCAATTCAGAGACCAGTCGTTGGGCGCAACTTGGCAAGTCTGAAATTAACAGTATTACGGGGTGATAACTGCTGTCATTCTCTAAACGGCGGGGTGACTTCCGCCGTCATCCCCGGTACCGATTTCCACCGGGCGATGTTCGAGCTTCCACTCCGGAAAGCCGTCTGCCAGGCGTCTTGCCCGAAAGCCGTGTGCGCGAAGTCGCTCAATAGCTTCAAATGAAAGGGTGCAGTAAGCCCCCCGGCAATAAGCCACGATCTCAAGATTGGGATCGAGATCGATCATTTTGCGTTCAAGATCCGCCAATGTGACATTGATAGCCCCTGGTACGTGACCGGCGGCATATTCTTCGGCAGGCCGCACATCAAGCACCGTGACCAAGCCATCGCGGCATCGGGCGATCAGTTCTGTTGCCGATATGGGTTCCAGACTGTCTCTTTGCGTGAGATGGCGATCAATGAGATCGCGTACTTCGTGCAGATGGCGTTCGGAGACTCGTTTTAAAACTGCCAGCAACTCGATCACATCATCATCTGCCAAGCGATAAATGATCTGCTTGCCCTGCCTCCGTGAGACAACAAGTCCAACCTGATGCATTCGTTGAAGATGTTGCGAAGTGTTGGCCAAACTCAGCCCACTCAGGGAAGCG
>NZ_DAIESY010000035.1:0-47420 GCF_027346185.1 Halothiobacillus sp. | reverse complement strand
ATGACGCGCGATTCTGATAAATTCATCCATCTGCGGGGACGGACTGCCATCGCGCGCAATTCCAAGGCCGATCTGTTTATTTCCGTTCATTCGGATGCGTTCAGGGTCACCTCGGCGCGGGGCGCATCGGTATTCTGTCTGAGTCAGCACGGTGCGACTTCCGAAGCGGCGCGCTGGATGGCAAATCGTGAAAACGAAGCCGACTTTGTGGGCGGAGCTTCGATTTCCGACCACGATCAGGATGTGGCTTCCGTCCTGCTGGATCTTTCGCAAACGAAAACGCTGGAGAACAGTCTCGATTTTGGCCATCGGGTATTGAGCCAGATTGGCGGTGTCACCGATTTGCATTCCCGCCGTGTTCAGCAGGCCGGTTTTGTCGTGCTCAAATCGCCCGACATCCCCTCCATTCTGGTTGAAAGCGCATTCATCAGTAATCCCGAAGAGGAAAGGCGTTTGAGAACGGCCGCCTACCAAAATGAAATTGCGCGCTCGATTCTTGACGGGATTAATACCTACTATGCCGAGCGTGCACCTGAAGGAACGCGCTACGCCATGCTTTGATTTTGCACTGGGTTAAGCTAAGCAAAGCCGCATTGAGGCTCCATCGATTTCTGGCTGCTAAACGATCTTTGGCGGCCTTTTTTATTTGCGCTTTGTAATTTTCAGTGACGCAGAGACAATGCGCGCTTGAATCTAACGGTATCGTTACCGATATGATCGAAACACAGGAAGGCCATGTCGCAAATTGCCCAACTACCCCCCGAACTTGTCAATCAAATCGCTGCTGGTGAAGTGGTTGAGCGCCCGGCATCCGTGGTCAAGGAGCTGGTTGAGAACGCCATTGATGCGGGTGCCCGGCGAATCGACGTTCGTATCGAAGAAGCCGGTTCTCGCCTGATCGAGGTGCGCGATGATGGTTGCGGCATGTCTGTGGAAGACCTTCCGCTTGCCTTCGCCGCCCACGCCACCAGTAAAATCCGCACGCTCGATGAGCTCGAATCGGTGGCGACCATGGGCTTTCGGGGAGAAGCATTGGCGAGTATTGCCTCGATTGCGCAAGTCAGCATGTCTTCTCGTCGCGAGCGCGATGCACATGGTTGGATTCTAAGCCCCAACGAATCGCTGGAATGTCGCCCGACCGCGCATCCGGTCGGAACCACGGTCACGGTGGTCGATCTGTTCTACAACACACCCGCGCGCCGTAAATTCCTGCGCACCGAGCGTACCGAATTTTCCCAGATCGACCAGCTCATGCGTCGATTCGCCCTGGCCCATCCCGGGATTGGCTTTTCACTGACGCATCAGGGGCGGCTCGTATTCGAACTCTCGCCGCTTGCTCACACACAGTTGGCGGAGCAGATGCCCTCACGCATCGAGGCATTGCTGGGCGCGGAGTTTCTCAACCGAGCCCGACGGATCGATTCCGCGGCATCGGGCTTGAGTCTGAGCGGCTGGGTGGCCGACCCGGCCTATGCCCGTTCGACAACCGATCAGCAGTTGTTTTTTGTCAATGGTCGTATCGTCCGCGATCGGCTGATCGGCTTCGCCATCCGACGCGCTTACGCCGACGTGCTCCACCACGCCCGTCAGCCGGCCTATGTGCTGGCGCTCGATCTCGACCCGCGTGCGGTTGATGTCAATGTGCATCCCACCAAGGCAGAAGTTCGTTTCCGTGATGCACGTGCCGTGCAGGATTTTATTTTCCGTGAAATCCATCGGGCGCTGGCTCAGGGTGCTGCTGTGCCAGTTTCGCCGGAACCGGTCAATGAGTCTTCGGCCGGTACGGTCTCGTTTGGCGGGCAGATGGAGCCACAGAGGCGAACGAGCGGCTGGCAGGGTTCGGTTGCGCGGTCCTTGCCCGCTTCAGCTTCTTCTGCTCAGGGGTATTTGAACTTGCTTGCCGCGAGTGCCGCGCCGCCGCAATCGGTTGATGAGCGCCTGTCATCGGTTCAAGAACCTGCACAAACAGAGCAACCCACACAGGACATGCCGCCCTTGGGCTATGCTGTGGCGCATCTGCATGGCGTGTATATTCTGGCGCAGAACGCGCAGGGGTTGGTGATCGTCGATGCCCATGCTGCCGCTGAGCGCGTCACCTACGAACGGTTGAAAAAGGCCTATGCAGCACAAGAATTGACCATCCAGCCATTATTGCTGCCTGTGACATTCTCCGTGACGGAATTCGAAGCGGAACAGTATGAAGCCCAGGCTGAGGCCTTCGCCCGTCTGGGTGTGGTGCTGGCGCGCGTGGCGCCGACTCGGGTGCGCGTAACCGCCCTGGCTGCCTTGTTGCGTCATGCCGATGCCGAAGCGCTTGCCCGTGCGCTGTTGTCCGCGTTGAGCGAAGAAGAACCGGACTGGGGGCAACCTCAGGCCGTGTTGACCGAGCCGATCAATGCCGTGCTCTCCCGCATGGCCTGCCACGGTTCGGTGCGTGCCAATCGCATCCTCACCCGCCCGGAAATGGATGCCTTGTTGCGGGACATGGAGCGTACCGAGCGGGCCGACCAGTGCAATCACGGGCGGCCCACCTGGCGACAACTTTCCATGACCGATCTCGATCGACTGTTCATGCGGGGGCAGTAATGCAGGCAACGTCCACCCCACACGATGCGGAGCCGGGGCAAAAACCGATTCTTGCCCTCTTGGGGCCCACGGCCTCGGGGAAAACGGCCGTGGCGCTCGAATTGGCTGCGCGATTCCCTGTGCAGATAATCAGCGTTGATTCGGTGATGATCTATCGACAGATGACCATTGGTTCGGCCAAGCCGCAAGCCGAGGTACTGGCGCAGTTTCCGCACGAACTGGTGGATATTTGCGATCCTGCTGAAACCTATTCGGTCAGTGCGTTTTGTCGCGATGCGCTGGCGGCGATCGAGCGGGCCGAAGCGGCTGGCAAGGTGCCTTTGCTGGTGGGTGGCACCATGATGTATTTTCAGGCGTTGCTTGATGGCATTTCGCAACTGCCGTCGACCGATCCCGCCGTGCGCGCCGAGGTTCAGGCCGAAGCGGCGCGTTTGGGCTGGCCCGCGCTGCACGCGCAACTCCAGTCGTTCGATCCTCAAGCCGCGGCGCGGGTTCATCCGAACGACCCGCAACGGATCGGTCGCGCCATTGAAGTATTCCGCTCGACCGGCCGTTCCTTGAGTCAGTGGCAGCACGAGCATCCGCCGGTATCACCGTTGCTTGGTCGGGCCGTGCATCGTTTCGGCTTGTGGCCCGCCTCCCGTGCCCATGCGCGCGAGGCGATGGCAGATCGGTTCGATGAGATGCTGGCGGCAGGTTTCGTGGATGAAGTGGCGGCCTTGCGGGCGCGCGGTGACTTACATCCCGGAATGCCCGCGATCCGCGCGGTTGGTTATCGCCAAGTCTGGGATTATCTCGATGGCAGGGTGGATTACGATGAGATGCGCCAAAGTGCGATTACGGCCACCCGACAACTGGCCAAGCGTCAGGTCACCTGGATGCGTGGCCAAACGCTAACGCGGTTCTACCCGACGGAAGAACGGGGTGCCTTCATGTCGGCACTCGGAGAAATCATCTCCAACGGGGAACTTGGTTGAGCGGTGGGAATCTGAGGCAGGCACTCGGATCCACGTGTTGATATCTTGTGAAAAGGAAATCGCGCCGACGTGTTACGCTCTTACTGTAAGAATCAAGATGCGTCGATCGATGATTGCCTGCCGATTCGGGTGAATATTCAGTGAATGAACACCATCCCGCGCGTCTTGCATCGGAAGCTGCCAATTACAATTGAGGAAAATAAAATGGCAAAAGCCCAGTCTCTCCAAGAACCCTATTTGAACGCGCTGCGCCGCGAGCATGTGCCCGTATCTATTTACCTTCGCAACGGCATCAAGCTCCAGGGGCAAATCGACTCGTTCGATAACTTTGTCGTACTGCTCAAGAACAACGTGAGTCAGTTGGTCTACAAGCACGCGATCAGCACCATTGTGCCGACGCGTGAAATCCACATCGACTTCGACGATGAGTTCGGCGGCAAGCCGGCATCAAAAGAAGAGCCTGCAGGAGACGAAGCACCTTAATGCAATTCTTTGAACGGCATGAGGGCGGCGAACGCGCCGTCCTGCTTCACGTTGTCTCCCGTCAGCAGAGCCGCGCGGAAGACCTCGATGAATTTCGTGAACTCGTGGATTCGGCCGGCGCCAAAATTCTCGGAGAATGTCTGGCCAGTCGCGAAGCCCCCGACCCGCGGTTATACATCGGCAAAGGCAAGGCCGAAGAACTGGCCGATCTGGTTAAAAATACTGAAGCCGATCTTGTGGTGGTCAATGCCCAGCTGTCGCCGTCGCAGGAACGCAATCTGGAAGCGGTGCTGCAATGCCGCGTTCTTGATCGCACCGGGCTGATTCTGGATATTTTCTCCCAGCGCGCTCGCTCGCATGAAGGCAAGTTGCAAGTCGAACTGGCGCAACTCAAGCATCTTTCCACCCGCCTCGTGCGGGGCTGGACGCACCTTGAGCGCCAGCGCGGCGGTTCGATCGGTCTGCGTGGGCCGGGTGAAACCCAGCTCGAAATGGACCGACGCCTGATCCACGACCGCATCAAGCAGTTGCAGGAGCGCATCGCCAAGGTGCGGCGCCAGCGACAGGAAGGCCGTAAAACGCGGCAGAAATCCCAGGTGCCGCTGGTCTCGCTGGTTGGTTATACCAATGCCGGTAAGTCCACACTATTCAATGCGCTGACAGAAGCGGGTACATTCGCCGCCGATCAGCTCTTCGCCACGCTGGACACCACGTTGAGGCGGCTGGAGTTCGCGCCGGGCGAACCGATGGTTCTGGCCGATACCGTGGGATTCATCCGGCATCTGCCGCATGAACTGGTCACCGCGTTTCGCTCCACGCTGGAGGAAACGCTCGAAGCCGATCTGCTGATTCATGTGGTCGACGCGGCCAGCCCGGAACGGGATCGTCAAATGACGGATGTCGAGGTCGTGCTCAAGGAGATCGGTGCCGATACATTGCCGCGGATCACTGTAATGAACAAGATCGATCAACTCGAAGATCGAGCGCCTGAGATCAGCCGCAATGAAGCAGGGGAGATCGACCGGGTCTGGATGTCGGCGCAATCAGGCTTGGGCATGGATTTATTGCGCCAAGCGCTGAGCGAACGCCTGCGCCCGACGCGGACTACTATCAACCTGTTTCTTCCCGCAAGCCTTGGTGGGTTGCGCGCCCGTTGGCTGAACGAGGGGGCCATCGTCACCGAAAACTGGCAGGATGAAGCGGGGCAGCAACCCGGCTGGCAATTGACACTCTCGCTCACACAAGCCCGTTGGGCTCAGTGGAGAAAGCATCATCCTGAGCTTGAGGTATGTTTGGCGGCGCCTGCCTAGTTTCGAGGTGTTTGGCGTACGGCGTCTGGTCGTTTCGACGGCGAATTTGGTCGTTTGACTTGCGACTTATGGATGCCATCACTAAACTTATGCGTCATTTTGAATTCTAGTTTTGTTCGATTTTTTATATGGCGCACAACGGTCGTGCCGAATTTTCCGGAGTAAGTACCTATGGCTTGGAATGAACCTGGCGGCAGCGGCAAGGATAATGATCCTTGGTCCAATCCGCGCCGCAGCGGCAAACCGCCCAATATCGACGAAGCGATCGAACGCCTGCAGAAAAAATTTGGTGGCGCTATGGGTGGTGTCGGCGGCGGCAAAGGTATCGCGATCGTCGCGGCGCTGCTGGTCGTCGTCTGGCTGCTTTCCGGTATCTATATCATTGATGCCGGACAGCGCGGAGTGGAGCTGCAGTTCGGCAAGTACACCGATACCACCCGCGCGGGGCCGCACTGGCATCTGCCATATCCCATCGGGACGGTGGTCAAGGTGAATGTCGATGAATTACGCGACAAGCAGCTCAAGATGACTGCGATGACCAACGATGAGAATATCGTCGAAGTCAGAATCGGCAGCCAGTTTCTGGTCACCGACCCTGTGAGTTACCTGTTCAACGTGCGTGACCCGGACGGTACGCTCTCCGATGTCATGCAAAGCGCGATTCGCGAAGTCATTGGCTCCAAGAAAATGGATAACGTGCTCACCGAAGGCCGTGCCGAAATTGTCAGTCTGGTGCGTGATCGTATGCAGAATCTGCTCGACGGCTATGACACCGGCCTGAAGGTTCAGTCGGTCAACTTGCAGGACATCCAGCCACCGGAAGCCGTTCAGCCCGCCTTCGAAGACGCCATCCGTGCGCGTGAAGATGAGCAGCGCTACATCAGTGAAGCTTCAGCCTACGCCAACAAGGTCGTGCCGGGTGCACGAGGTAATGCCGCGCAGATCATCGAGCAGGCCAAGGGTTACGAATCCAAGGTGACGAATGAAGCGCTGGGTGATGCCTCCCGTTTTGAACAACTGCTCAAGTCCTACAAGCTGGCACCGGATATTGCGCGCGAACGCATGTATCTGGATGCTGTTTCAGGCGTGTTGTCCAAGAATAAGAGCATCGTGGTCGACTCCGGTTCGGGCAACAACGTGTTCTATTTACCGTTGGGCTCAAATGATGCACGTGTGCCGTCAGGCAAGGCTGTCGATATCGACAGCCTGCCGCTGCCGAGCCTGCCCAGTCAGGCGGACAACGGCACCGCAGCAGGAGGAATCTCCAGCGATAACCGGGGCAATCTGCGTTCGAGGAGTGCACCATGAACCTAATCAATCGTGTCGTTCTGCCAATCGTGGTGATCGGTGTGTTCCTGTTTGCCACCGCTACCTTCGAGGTCAAGCAGTATCAATCGGCCCTGGAGTTCCGTCTGGGTGAAATCGTCAAGGACAAGTTCGATCCCGGTCTGCACTTCAAGCTGCCGTTCATCAACACCGTCAAGCTCTTTGATCGCCGCGTGCTCACGATGACCTCGCAGCCGGAACGTTTTTTGACCAGCGAAAAGAAAAACCTGATCATCGACTACTACATCAAGTGGCAAATCGTGAACGCGGCTGATTTCTATCGCTCGACCCGTGGCGACGAACGAATCGCCATGAACCGGATGGATCAGATCGTCCGTGATGCCATGAAAAGCCAGATTTCCAGCCTCACAGTGAATGAAGTGGTCTCCGGTGATCGCGATCTGTTCATGAAAAGCGTGATCGATACGACCAACCGCGATATCGGTGGCCTGGGCGTAAAAATCAGTGATGTCCGCATCATGCAGATCGAATTGCCCAAAGAGGTGCGCCAATCTGTCTATGCCCGGATGGAGAAAGAGCGTTCTGCTGTCGCCCAGTCCATCCGCTCACGTGGTGAGGAGCAGGCCAAGAAGATTACTTCGGCGGCAGATCGTGAACGTGTGGTCATCATCGCCGAGGCGGAACGTCAGGCCGCTGAAATTCGAGGCGCCGGTGATGCGGCAGCGGCCGCGACTTATGCCAAGGCTTACGGCGAAGATCCGAAGTTCTTTGAATTCGATCGCAGCCTGCAAGCCTACAAAAAGGCTTTCGATCAGGGCGGCGGTACCTTCGTGCTGAATCCTGATAGCCCGTTTTTCAAGTATTTTCGTGATTCGCAAGAGCCAAGCGTAAAAAACTGAGGAATGTCAGGAGAAATCAGAGGGGCGATTGTTGTGGATGACCGGTGGTTGCAAGTGTTGGGTCTGGTGTTGATCATCGAAGCGCTGTTGCCGTTCGTCAGTCCACGAAGTTATCGACAGGCCGTGCAGCAAATCGCCAATACCCCGGACAGGGCATTGCGTGCTATCGCATTCGTGCTATTGGTGGTGGGAGCGGTATTGGTGATGTTGTCGCGCCATTGATTCAATCTCATGATTTCAAACTGGGTGAGTGGTTTGCTCGCCTGGTTTTTTTTGTGCCTGAGCATTGGGGGTATAACATGCCCATTCTGTTTCAGGGTGAACCCGAGTTTTAGGAAGTTGTATGTCACATAAACTCTCCCGCTGGGCCTTACCCGCGGGTATTGATGAGTTGCTGCCAGACCAGGCGCGCCGGGTAGAACAGCTGCGCACCGCCTTGCTGCACCAGTTTCATGTGGCGGGGTACGATCTCGTGATTCCCCCGTTGGTTGAATTTGTGGATTCGCTACTCGTGGGTTCGGGCCGGGATCTTGTGCTAGATACCTTGCAGATGACTGACGGCCTGACTGGTCGACAGCTTGGTCTTCGCGCCGACATGACACCGCAGATTGCCCGGATCGACGCGCACAGCATGAAGCCCGAAGCAGAGCGTCGACTCTGCTACCTCGGGACGGTTGTTCGTGCGCGGCCGGATGGGTTGGGTGGCAGTCGCACCCCAATGCAGGTCGGTGCGGAATTGTACGGTGTGGCAGGTGTCGAGGGCGATCTTGAGATCATCAGCCTGATGTTGAGGCAGTTGGAACAAGCGGGCGTGGATCGGATCGTTCTCGATCTCGGTCATGTGGATGTATTCGGTGCGTTGGCGGTAGCGGCTGGCTTCGATGATGAAGATGAAGAGATCGCACGCGATGCCTTGCAGCGCAAATCCACAGCAGATATCCAGCCCCTGCTGGCGGCCCGGCAGATTTCCCCGTCGGTTGGCCATGCTCTGACCTTGTTGACCCAGCTCAATGGTGAGTGGTCAACAGTATTGTCTGAAGCAAAAGCGCTGCTGGCCGATGTGATGACATCAGACATGCAGCGTGCGCTTGAACGCCTGGCGATTATTGGCTCCAGCATTGAGCGGAACTTCCCTAAGGTCGATGTGTTGATCGACCTGTCCGAGCTTCATGGTTATCACTACCAGACCGGACTTGTGTTCGCAGCCTATGCGCCCGGTGTGGGCCGAGAGATTGCCCGCGGCGGACGATATGACGATGTCGGTAAAGCGTTCGGTCGTGCCCGTCCTGCCACCGGATTCTCCACGGACCTGCGAGAGTTGCTGCGCTTCTTCCATGGTGAAGAGACGATTGACGCCACGATTTATGCGCCCGCCGATTATGCCGATGCCGCTCTGATTGCCGCCGTTGAGCGCTTGCGGGCGAGCGGGCGTCGTGTCGTGATGACTGCGCAGCCGGCACCAGCCGGTGCGCCGCAACTGATTCGGCAGGGCGATGGCACAAACGATTTATGGCATTTAATGGGTGATACCAATCATGGGTAAAAGTGTTGTTGTACTCGGCTCCCAGTGGGGTGATGAGGGCAAGGGGAAAATCGTTGATCTGCTCACGGAGCGGGCGCAGGCGGTAGTGCGCTTTCAGGGCGGCCACAATGCTGGGCACACACTGGTTATCGGCGGGAAGAAAACGGTTTTGCATCTGATTCCATCAGGCGTACTGCGCGAGAACGTGCAATGCCTGATCGGTAATGGTGTGGTGCTCTCGCCCGAAGCCCTGATCAAGGAAATGTCCGAGCTTGAATCACAGGGCGTACCTGCCCGTGAACGCTTAATGCTTTCCGAGGCCTGCCCGCTGATCCTGCCGTATCACGTTGCCCTTGATCAGGCCCGTGAGCAGGCCCGAGGTGCGGCCAAGATCGGTACAACGGGGCGGGGCATTGGCCCCGCCTATGAAGATAAGGTCGCTCGCCGTGCGATCCGACTGGAAGATATCTTTCATCGGGAGCGGTTGGCTGCGAAATTGGGCGAGGTGCTGGATTTTCATAATTTCGTTCTGCGAAATTATTTTCATACGTCCACGATCGATTTTCAGGAGGTGCTGGATCAGGTTCTGTCCCAGGCAGAAATTCTTGCACCCATGGTCGCAGATGTCCCCAGTCGGCTAAAGGATCTGCGTCGACAGGGGGCAAACCTCATCTTCGAAGGCGCACAGGGCACCCTGCTGGATATTGACCACGGCACCTACCCCTATGTGACTTCATCGAACACTACGGCTGGTGGCGCCTGCACGGGTACGGGTGTCGGGCCGCTGGAGCTTGACTATGTGCTCGGCATTACCAAGGCCTACACCACACGCGTGGGCGGCGGCCCATTCCCTACCGAGCTGGATGATGAAATCGGCAGCCATCTTGCCATCAAGGGACATGAAGTCGGTGCCACGACAGGACGCGCTCGCCGATGTGGCTGGTTTGATGCGGTCGCCCTGCGTCGGGCGGTCGAAATCAGCAGCATTTCCGGTCTGTGCCTGACCAAACTGGATGTGCTGGATGGTATCGAGCGTATCCGGGTCTGTGTTGGTTATGAGATCGACGGGCAGCCGGTCAAGACCGCGCCGTTGAGTGCGGAAACCTACGCTCGCTGCGTGCCGGTATATGAAGAAATCTCCGGTTGGTCGGGTTCAACCGTTGGTATCCGTCAGTTGGAAGACCTGCCCGTCGAGGCCCGTCGCTACATTCAACGTATCGAGGAATTGGTCGGTGTGCCGGTGGATATCATTTCAACCGGGCCGGATCGAGATGAAACCATCGTTCTGCGCGACCCGTATACAATCTGATTGTTGAACTATTTGCAGGATGGGGACACCATCTGGAAAACGTTTTTACAAGTAAGGCTTTATTTTTTTGAAAACTTGCGTAAAATCACGCGCCTTGAATTTTGAAAGGCGTGGCGCGCTCGTTCCTGCTCCGCCTTCTTTTATATACACAGGATAAATTGACCCATGGTATCGATCCGTTTAGCTCGCACCGGCGCCAAAAAGCGTCCGTTTTACCATCTGGTAGTGACCGACAGCCGCAACGCCCGTGACAGCGGTGCGTACATTGAGCGTGTTGGTTTCTTCAACCCCGTTGCGCGTGGTGCCGAAGTTCGCCTGCAAATCAATGTCGAGCGTATTCAGCATTGGGTTGGTCAAGGCGCGCAGCCCAGCGAGCGTGTAGTGGCCCTGCTCCGTGAGAGCAGCAAGCAAGCCGCAGCTGCTTAATCGCACCGTGTTAAAACCGCCTAGTCCCGCCGAATCGGTGGTGATCGGCGTAGTGGGGCGTGCATTCGGGGTTAAAGGCTGGAGCTGGATAACCACTTATACGCGTCCTGCTGAGGGTATTACTCAGTACCGTCAGTGGTTTATCCGGCCTCCCGTCGATGGCGGCGGGGTCGGGAAAGATGGGGCGTGGTATCGAGTCACCAAATTTGCGGCTCAGAGCCAGGGTATCGTCGCCAAGCTGGAAGGCGTGGATGATCGAACCCAGGCCGAGGCGCTGACCGGGGCCGAGATTTATGTGCCGATTGACGCGCTGCCCAAGGTGGCTGAAGGCGAATATTACTGGCGCGACCTCACCGGGTGTCGTGTGGAACATGTATCCGGCCAGCATTTCGGTGTGGTGCAGGAATTGCTCGAAACCGGCGCTAACGATGTCCTTGTCGTGGGCGGCGAGGGTCAGCGAGAACGGCTTATCCCGTTCATACCGGATGACGTGCTGGTTTCGATCGATCTCGATCAGCGTCTGATCGTGGTGGATTGGGATCCTGATTTTTAATCAGCCCCGACTCGTGTACAGCCGGTGACGGTTTCTTGAAGCGGGGACCGCATGAATATTGCCGTGGTAACGCTGTTTCCTGAGCTGATTGCGGCGGTCGGTGCGAGTGGCATGCCGCGGGTGGCGGTTGAGTCGGGTGCTTTGGCGCTGACGATGATTTCACCGCGCGACTTTGCCACCAACCGTCACCGTACGGTGGATGATCGCCCGTTCGGCGGTGGTCCGGGGATGTTGCTGATGGCCCAGACGCTGGCCGAAGCCATCGAGTCGGCCAGGCAGTCGCTCCCTGGTGAAAACTCAGGGGCAAGGGTTGTCTACCTGTCGCCGCAAGGTCAACGCCTGGATCGGGGTAAGGTCGAGACACTTTCGGCATTGTCGGATCTGATTCTCGTCTGTGGTCGGTATGAAGGTATTGATCAGCGGATTCTGGAATCGATGGTCGATGAGCAGATATCGATCGGTGATTATGTGCTTTCCGGTGGAGAGCTGGGAGCCATGGTGATCATCGATGCCATTGCCCGGCGGCTGCCGGGGGTGTTAGGTGATGCGCAGTCCGTCGTGCAGGATTCGTTTGAAACGAATCTGCTTGATCATCCGCACTACACCCGCCCCGAGGTGTGGCGTGGTTTGGAGATTCCCGCGGTGCTGCGCTCGGGAAATCACGCGGCCATTGAACAGTGGCGAGCGCAGCAACGAATATCAGGTACGGCGCGGGCAAGGCCGGATCTTTTTTATGAGTACGGGGTCGATGAGCGATCCCGGGCATTATTAACGTCAGCATGGCAGCATGTCGACGAAACGAACGACTAGTTAGGTAGGTTAAGTGATGAGCAAGATCATTCAAGCGCTCGAAGCCGAGCAAATGAACCGTGAGATTCCTGCGTTTGCCCCCGGCGACACAGTGGTTGTTCAGGTCAAGGTGAAAGAAGGCGAACGTGAGCGTCTGCAGGCGTTTGAAGGCGTGGTGATTGCGATCCGCAATCGCGGCATCAACTCCGCGTTCACCGTGCGAAAAATTTCATACGGCGAAGGTTTGGAGCGCGTGTTCCAGACGCATAGCCCTGCGATCGCTTCAATTGAAGTCAAGCGTCGTGGTGACGTCCGTCGCGCCAAGCTCTACTTCCTGCGCGGCTTGACTGGTAAGAAAGCGCGTATTCGCGAAAAACTGGGCTGATCTTGTTTCACGCTTAGTGCGTTTTGACTCCGGGGTGTTCATCCCGGAGTCATGACTTGGCAAGCGGCTGAGCAAAAGCCCACCTGGCGAAGCATTACTTCATTGCTCTTGAAAAACACCCCAGCGTCCCTACAACGCTGGGGTGTTTTTTTGCCTTTGATTTTTAGTGGAGATGAACAGTTTATGAGTCAGACAGAAACCCGGGGGTTCCAGACCGAAGTCAAAGAGCTGTTGCAGCTCATGATCCACTCTCTGTACTCCAATCCCGAAATCTTCCTGCGGGAATTGATTTCCAACGCCTCCGACGCATGTGACAAGTTGCGTTTCGAGGCCGTATCCGATGATGCGTTGTACGAGGGTGATGAGTCGTTGCGTATTCGGGTCAGCTTCGATGAAGCCGCCAAGACCGTCACGATCGAAGACAACGGCATCGGGATGAACCGGGATGAAGTAATCGAGAATATCGGTACCATCGCGCGTTCCGGCACCAAGGCCTTCATCCAGAAGCTGGGGCAGGATAAATCAAAAGATCTGTCGCAAATCGGTCAGTTTGGTGTGGGTTTCTACTCCGCGTTCATTGTCGCCGATGAAGTCACTCTGACCACCCGCAGGGCGGGCATGGGTCCGGAGCATGGTGTGAAGTGGACTTCCCGTTGCGAAGGCGAATACACGCTTGAGACAGTCGAGAAGCCTGATCGCGGCACGAAGATTGTCTTGCATTTGCGCGAGGAACACGCTGATTTCGCCAATGACTGGCGTCTGCGCTCGACGATTCGCAAATACTCCGACCATATCACCTTCCCCATCGAAATGCTGAAAGTGCCCGCGCCGAAGGCCGATGACGCAGAAGAAAGCGTGACCAAGGCGCCTGAATGGGAACGCGTCAATGACGCCAAGGCCTTGTGGGTTCGTCCGAAATCGGAAATTACCGATGAGGAATACATTGAGTTTTACAAGCATGTCGGACACGACTGGGAAGCGCCGCTGGCGTGGACGCACAACCGGGTCGAAGGCAAGACCGAATATACCTCCTTGCTCTACATCCCGGCGCGCGCGCCGTTCGACCTCTGGGATCGCGAATCCAAGCAGGGCGTCAAGCTGTATGTGAAGCGTGTATTCATCATGGATGACGCCGAAAAACTGATGCCCCGCTATCTGCGCTTTGTGCGCGGTGTGATCGATTCGGCTGACCTGCCTCTGAACGTATCTCGTGAAATCCTCCAGTCCAACCGGGTGCTGGACACGATTCGTCAGGGTTCCGTGAAGCGGGTACTGGGCCTGCTCGAACAATTGGCGTCCAACGATGCGGAGAAATACGCCAAGTTCTGGGGCACCTTCGGTCAGGTTCTGAAGGAAGGTGTGGGTGAGGACTTCGGTAACCGCGAGCAGATCGCCGGATTGTTGCGGTTTGCCTCCACCCAGGCGGGGTCGGACGAGCAGAATGTCAGCCTCAAAGAGGTCATCGGGCGCATGCAGGAAGGCCAGGATGAGATTTACTACATCATCGCTGATTCTTACGCCGCGGCGCTGGCCTCCCCGCATCTGGAAATCTTCCGCAAGAAAGGCATTGAAGTGCTCCTGTTGTGGGATCGCATTGATGAATGGCTGATGTCGCAGCTGACAGAATTCGAAGGCAAGAAATTCAAGTCCGTGACGCGCGCCGAGTTGAGCCTTGACGAGACTGCCGAAGAGGAACCGGAAGCCAAGGAAACTCAGGACGCATTGGTCGAGCGCCTCAAGAAAACCCTGGGTGACCAAGTCGATGATGTACGTGTCTCCAAGCGTCTGGTCGACTCTCCGGCCTGCCTCGTAACAACGGAAGAAGAAATGAGCCTGCATCTGCAGCGCTTGCTGAAAGAAGCGGGTCAGGCGGCACCGACTGTGAAGCCCATTCTGGAAATCAATCCGCAGCATCAACTGTTGCAGCGTGCTGCGAACGAGACAGACGATGCGCGTTTTGAAGATATCGCCCGTGTTCTGTTGGGTCAGGCGGCGTTGGCGGAAGGTGGGCATTTGAGTGATGCAGCCGACTTCGTAACACGGCTGAATCGCTTGTTAATCTAATCGTACAAACCATCACTTAGCACTTAAGTTCTAGAAAGCCCCCCTGATCGGCACATCCCGTCGGGGGTTTTTTTCTGTGGCATTTTTGGCTCGATTTGGTTCGAATAGCACACCATGTGAATTACCAATAATCCTTTATTGAGCTAATTTTTTGGGTATTAACAAATTAAGGCATTCATGTCCGAGTGGGGACGTGCGATAATCTGCCATAAATCTGTCATGGGGTATCACCTTGGTTCATCAACGAACATTACGAAACAGCATACGGGCGACCGGTATCGGCCTGCACACCGGTGAGCAGGTTCGGTTGACACTGCGTCCAGCGGCGCCGGACACGGGTATCGTTTTTCACCGGACCGATCTCGATGAGCCTGTTCATATCGTCGGTCATGCCTTCAACGTGGGGGAAACCCAACTTTCCACGACGATGGTGAAGGACGGTGTGAAAATTTCTACCGTTGAGCACCTGATGTCCGCACTGGCGGGGTTGGGTATCGACAACTGCCATATCGAGATTGATGGCCCGGAAATGCCCATCATGGACGGCAGTGCCAGCCCGTTTGTATTCCTGATCCAGTCTGCCGGAATCGAGGAGCAGGATGCGCCCAAGCAGTTCATTCGCATCCTCAAGCCGGTTGAAGTGCTCGATGGCGATCGTTGGGTGCGCTTCGATCCACATAACGGTTTCCGGGTTGCAATGTCGATTGATTTCAATCATCCGGCATTGGAAGATTCCGCGCGTCTGGCCGAAATCGACTTTTCCTCGACGACCTTTGTCAAGGAAGTGGCGCGTGCGCGGACGTTTGGCTTCATGCGCGATCTGGAAATGATGCGCAAACGTAATCTCGCCTTGGGCGGTAGCGTCGAGAATGCGATTGTCGTGGGTGACTCGCGTATCCTTAACGAAGATGGTTTGCGTTACGGAGATGAGTTCGTCAAACACAAAATCCTTGATGCCATCGGCGATTTGTATCTGCTGGGTTGCAGTGTAATCGGCGCGTTCACGGGCCATAAGTCGGGGCACTATCTGAACAATCAGTTGCTGCGTGCATTGTTGGCTCAGTCGGATGCATTTGAGCGCGTGACTTTCGAGCGTGAAGAACTGCCGCCGGTGTCGTTTGCCCGCCCCGTTGCCCAGATGGCACTCTGAGTATTGGCCTGAAATTCGGTCGAAAGGACTTTAAGTTGGTTCGCGTATGTAAACCCCTCTGAACGTAGGGGTTTTTAGTTTTCTTTGGCAGTTGGTTTTGTTCCGAGCTCAGCCAGTCGCCGCAACGTGCTTGCCAATGAAGCGTCCGGTTCGTGTTTTGCCAAGGCGCGCAGTGAGGCGCGGGCACTTTCTGTAAGTTCCCTGTGCTTTTTTTCGGGCGGTTTGAGTAACCGTTCTTCTGAAGCAACCCGGATTTCCACAGTGGTCAGGGCAGGGAGGTTCCCTTCCTTTTGCGCGGCCTGATTGAGCCGCCCCAGCCATTGCGGTGCCTGAAACCTAGTCTGTGTTGCGAGTGCCGCATGATCTACCCCAAGAACCAGTACGCCATCACGGACATTGAGAACACGCACTCGGCCCTGAAGATTGTGCGGTAGTACCTCCAGCAGGAATAAATCAAACATGCGTATCTGCCCCGCGCGGGCTGCGAAGGGTTTTAGAACATCGTGCAGGTTTGATTTCATGGCAGAGGCTCGCAAGGCATGGACAGGCTCTTGAATCGTTCTTTGAGAGTGTACGGGGTTTGCTGCTTGAGTTGAATGACTTATCAATCTGGCCCCTTAGGGAGGCTCTGAATAATTCCATCCTGGAATTCTCAGAGCACGCAAAGCAAAAGATGTGACTTTTGCTTTGCTTCATTTTCAATCACAAACGTGATTGAAAATGGCGGCACGTCCTTGTGCCGCGCGGAACCTCTGAATTATTCAGAGGTTCCTTAGGAATCTCTGCACGAATCCATCCATGGCTTCGCGGGCTTACGCCAGCTCAATGCTAAGCAGGAGTAAGCCCGCGTTCAGAAACGGGCTTGCGCCAGCTTCGCGTTCACAAGCCGGTGGGCTGACGCCAGCAGCTATGCGTTCACGCCCGTCTTGTGCTCCGCATTTCAATGACTTATGTCATAGTGCGGCAGGGCTTCCATGCCCTGCACGAGAAGGCCTGCATTTGTGCAGACCTTCCCTTATTGCTTTTAATGGCTTTTTAGCCGATTTGGGGTTGAAAAACGAGCGGTTCGCTACCAATTCAGGCTCATCTGCCGTACCATTCGAAGCCCAGATCAGGCTGGGGTTGCAGGCTGTGCAGGCCGCAGACCAGCCGCTTCTCGCTGTGGCGTTTTTTTTGCGTCCACCTATCCCTACAACGGAAAGTTTTGTTCATGATCGCAAGTATTGTCCGGAAGATTTTTGGCACCCGTAATGACCGCGTTATCAAGCAGATGCAGCAACGTGTCGCCGAGATCAATGCGCTGGAACCTAAGATGCAGGCATTGGACGATGCCGCATTGCGTGCCAAGACCGATGAGTTTTACCAGCGCTGGCAGAACGGTGAAACCCTGGATCAGTTGCTGCCCGAAGCTTTCGCCGTTTGCCGGGAAATGAGCCAGCGCGTGCTGGGTATGCGCCATTTCGATGTTCAGCTGATTGGCGGCATGGCATTGCATCAGGGCAAGATCGCGGAGATGCGAACCGGTGAGGGTAAGACCCTGGTCGCGACCTTGGCGGTTTATCTCAATGCCTTGACCAAGCAAGGCGTTCATGTGGTCACCGTCAATGATTACCTCGCACGGCGTGATGCCGAATGGATGGGGCGACTGTACAACGCGCTGGGGCTGTCGATCGGCGTGGTTGTGCCGAACATGGACAACCGCAGTAAATACGATGCCTATCGTTGTGATGTGACCTACGCTACGAACAACGAGCTCGGCTTCGATTATCTGCGGGATAACATGGCCTTCAGTCAGGACGCCGTCATGCAGCGCGATCTGGTCTACGCCATCGTCGATGAAGTGGATTCGATCCTCATCGACGAAGCGCGCACGCCCTTGATCATTTCCGGCCCGGCGGCGGATTCTTCCGATACCTATCTGAAAATCAACGGTCTGATTCCCGAGCTCAAGAAGCAGGCACGCGAAGAACCCAAAGATGACGAGCCGCCGTTGACCGACGAAGAGCGCGGCGACTTCACTGTCGATGAAAAGAACAAACAGGTGTTTTTGACCGAGCAGGGCTTCGAGCGAGCGGAAAACCTGCTGATCCAGATCGGTTTGCTGGAGCCGGGCGAGTCCCTCTACGATGCGCACAACATCATGCTGCTCAGTCATCTGAATGCGGCCTTGCGGGCCCATGCCATCTACCGCCGCAATGTCGAATACATTGTTCGTGACAACGAAGTGGTTATTGTCGATGAGTTCACCGGGCGGACACTTGCTGGCCGCCGATGGTCGGAAGGTCTGCACCAGGCCATCGAAGCCAAGGAAGGATTGCCGATTCAGCCGGAAAACCAGACACTGGCGTCCATCACCTTCCAGAATTATTTCCGCCTGTATAAAAAGCTATCGGGTATGACCGGTACAGCGGATACCGAAGCCCGCGAACTGGCCGAAATTTACAATTTGGAAGTGGTGCAAATCCCGACCAATCGCCCGGTACAGCGTAACGACTTGGGTGATTTCGTCTTCCTCACGCAGGCGGAAAAATACGAAGCCATCGTCAAGGATGTGCAAGCGGCGCGTGCGCGTAACCAGCCTACATTGGTCGGTACTGCCTCGATCGAATCTTCCGAAATTGTCGCGGCGGCACTGACCCGCGCCAAGATTCCACACAACGTGCTGAACGCCAAGCACCATGAGCGCGAGGCCGAGATCATTGCCGAGGCCGGTCGTCCGGGCGCGGTGACCATTGCCACCAACATGGCCGGCCGCGGTACCGACATCATGCTGGGCGGCAATCTGGAACAGGAAATACTTGCACTGGGTAGCGAAGCGACGGAAGAGGACAAGGCCAAGGTCAGGGCGGCCTGGCAGATTCGGCATGACGAAGCAGTGGCTGCGGGCGGTTTGCATGTCATCGGCACCGAGCGCCATGAATCCCGCCGTGTGGACAACCAGTTGCGCGGCCGTTCGGGTCGTCAGGGCGATCCCGGATCAACCCGTTTCTTCCTGTCGTTGGAAGACAACCTGATGCGCGTGTTTGCCTCCGACCGGGTCGGCGGTTTGATGAAGAAACTGGGCATGCAGGCGGGCGAGGCGATCGAGCACCCCTGGGTGACCCGTGCCATCGAGAACGCGCAGCGCAAGGTCGAAGGACACAACTTCGACCAGCGTAAGCATCTGCTCGATTACGACAACGTTGCCAACGAACAGCGCAAGGTCATTTACGATCAGCGCCGTGCCGTCATGGCCACCACCGAAACTCAGGCGATCATCATCCCGATGCGCCGTGAGGTCATGGCCGATGTCTTCTCGCGGTTTGTGCCGCCCGAAGCACTGGAAGAACAGTGGGATATCGAGGGGCTGACCCAAACGCTCGCCGAAGACTTCGGCCAGCAGATGCCGATTGCCGAGTGGCTGGCCACCGACAAGGATCTCCATGCCGAGACGCTGCTCGACAAGATCATTGACACCATGGAAGAAGATTACAGCGTCAAGGAAGCCATCGTGGGCGCAGAAGCGCTGCGTCAGTTCGAGAAAGGCATTCTGCTGCAGGTGCTGGATGGGCACTGGAAAGAGCATCTCGCCGCGATGGATTACCTGCGTCAAAGCATCGGTCTGCGCGGATATGCACAGAAAAATCCGACGCAGGAATACAAGCGCGAAGCCTTCGAGATGTTCAGCCACATGCTGGATGAAATCAATCTGGAAGTCGTGAAAATCCTGAGCCGTCTGTCCATCGCCCCGGCACCCGATCAGGGCGAGGTAGTGATGGATAACCTGCTTGATGATGTGGTCGAAGCCCAGTATCTGGACGAGAGCCGGTTACAGATGCGGCACGAATCGATGGATGAGTTTTCCGAATCAGAATCTGAATCGGATGCCGAAGGCCGCACACCCGTTCGCCAGGAGCCGAAGCTGGGGCGTAACGATCCCTGCTGGTGTGGTTCGGGCAAAAAATACAAACACTGCCACGGAAAGTTAAATTAGTCTTGTCACACTGGGTCTACGGTTCTGGGCCTACGGTTCCGGGCCTACGGTACAGGGCCGTTGGCTGGTGCAAAGAACTCATAATCAAGGAATGGAAAGAATGAACAAATTAGCGGTGGGGCTGGGTGTGGTCATTGTCGCCGGTATTGCGGCAGCGCCTTACGTTTCCGGCATGGTGATCGAAAAGCGCATGCAATCGGTCAGTGCGCTTCCGGGACTCTCTGATGGTATCACCTGGTCGCTGGACTCATATCAGCGAGGCTATTTGAGTTCGACAGCAACCTCTCATGTCACACTGGCTGCCGCAGATGGCACGCGCTATTTAATTCATTTTAAGCAGACCATCAATCAGATTCCTGGGGTAGATGGCCGGTATGCCACGATTCAAACCGTTTGGGTGCCGGATGCGGATATCAAGCCTCAGGTTGAGCAACTCTTTTCAGGGAAAGAGCCGGTCCTGCTGAATACGGCGCTCAATATCTTTGGTGGCTCTCATACCGAGGGTGAATTTGCGCCCATCAGTAAACCTCAAGTGGCGTTCAGCGGTGGCAAGATGACCATTGATACGGCGCCGAGCGGGAAATTCACCTATGCCGCAGCGTTCGATTCGCTGAACATCACCGGTCAGAAAGACGAAAAGGGCATGCCTCAATCGGCTGCTTTCAAGGGTATTACCCTTGATGCTGACGGGGTGATGGACAAGAAAAGCCACATTGCCTGGAATAGCCAGTTTGCGATGAAGGTTGCTTCGTTGACTGTGGGTAACGAGGGAACTGTTTTAGGATTGGCCCTGACGAGTCGCTCTTTGCGAACCGGCGATGATTTCGCCGTTGATGTCGGCTTGGATGTGGCTGAAGCTGACTTTTCTGCCGCGCCGCCAGCTTTCCGCACGATGAAGGATCTGAAATTCAAGTATGGCGTTTCGCGAATTGACGCCCCCGCGCTTGAAGACATTGTTAAGCAGGCACAGCTTGCGCAAAAGCAGACCATGGGTGATCCGGATAAAATCAAACATGCGGTATCCATGAGTGTGATGACGCATCTGCCCGCCTTGTTGAATGCGGGGCCGAAATTTGAGATTGACCCGATCAGCTTCAAACTGCCGGATGGTACCGTGGCCATGCATTTCTCCGCAGAGTTGCCACCGGGGCATGGCAATGAAGGGATGAATAATCTGATATCGCTGCTCAATCTTCTGGACATGAAAGGGGATTTCAGCATTCCCGAAGCGGTTTATCATGCGGCTCAGTCCGAAGCCGGACCGGATCGTCAAGCGACGAATGAGCAGCAACTGCAGCAAATGGTACAGAAAGGATACGTCACGCAGTCCAATGGCATGTTGTCGACCAATTTTGCCTTCAATGCCGGACAGCTCACCATCAACGGCTTGCCAGCCAATGATTTGCTGGGCGTGATGGCAGCCATGTCCGCACGGTAAGCGCCGCTTGAGGCAACCGTGACAGACGACTTAATTCGACGACCTCTTATGGGGTCGTTTTGTTGTTGAATCGAGGTAAAAAGCTATGCCAGTTGGATTAACCCCGCCCGTCGTCGGTTCGTTGACGCCCATTCCCGGCATTGGGCTCGGTGTTGCACAGGCCGGTGTGCGCAAAGCCAATCGAGATGACGTTCTGGTGATCCGCCTGCCCGAAACGGCGACGGTAGCCGGCGTGTTCACGCAAAACCGCTTCTGTGCCGCGCCTGTGCAGTTATGCCGATCCCATCTTGCGTCGACCACGCCGCGCGCGCTGGTGATCAATACCGGCAATGCAAATGCGGGTACCGGGGAGGACGGGTTGGCTCGTGCCCGCCAGGTTTGTGTGGCACTCGCCAACGAGTTGGGTTGCGAGGAAGATCAGATTCTGCCGTTCTCCACGGGCGTGATCATGGAATCCTTGCCCGCCGACCGGATTATCGCGGGTATTCCTGTGGCTCTGGCGAACCTGGCCGAAGACAACTGGCTACGTGCGGCGGGTGCGATCATGACGACCGATATTGTCGCCAAGGGACGCACTGCCTCCTGTCAGATCAGAGGACAGACGGTGATGGTAACCGGGATTGCCAAGGGTTCGGGGATGATTCACCCCAACATGGCGACGATGCTGGGCTATGTGGCCATTGATGCCCGCGTGCCGGTAGGGGTGTTGCAGCACCTGCTGAACGAGGTGACCAATGAGAGCTTCAATCGCGTCACGGTCGATGGCGATACCTCGACCAACGATTCGTTCATTTTGATGGCGAATGGTCGGGTGGATGCCCCGCTGGTCGAGACCATCGGCAGCGCCGATTATCACGCGTTATACGCAGCTGTCGCCGAGGTGAGTGTCTTTCTGGCACAGGCACTCGCTCGCGATGGCGAGGGTGCGACGAAATTCGTCACCATCGAGGTCGAACAAGGGCGTGATCGCGCTGAATGCGTTCAAATCGCCAAAGCCATCGCGCACAGCCCGTTGGTCAAAACGGCGCTGTTCGCTTCCGATCCGAACTTAGGAAGGATTCTGGCGGCGATCGGTTACGCCGGTATCGATGATCTGGACGTCAATAAAATCGGTCTGTGGCTGGGGGATGTCGAAGTGGTTCGCGATGGTGGTCGTGATCCGGCCTATGTCGAAGCGCGTGCCGCAGAGGTGATGAAGAACGATGAGATCACCATGCGCATCACACTGGGTCGCGGCTCGGCGCGGGATCGGGTCTGGACCTGCGATTTTTCCTACGATTACGTCAAGATCAATGCCGAATACCGCTCCTGATCACCGCTCGGACACTTTATTTATTCAGCAATGAATCCTTCTGCAGAAACGCGAATCGTACTCGCGGTATTACCGGCGGGAACGGATCGGGCCGGTCATCTCCAATATTGGCTTGAGCGCCGCTCCGATTCTGCGCATCTGGGCGGGATGCTGGCGTTTCCTGGTGGGAAGTGCCAGCCGGATGAATCTCCCAGGGATGCTTTGGCTCGCGAACTGTTTGAGGAACTTGGCATCCTGCCACAAGCGTCGCGGTTGCTCATGGAAATTCCCTGGGTTTACTCGGCCAATTCAAACGAACTTGAAGGTAAACCGGAATCAAGGCATCTTCGCCTCATGGTTTATCGTGTCGAAAAGTGGCAGGGCGAGCTTCATGGCCGCGAAGGGCAATCGGTAACAGCTCAAACACTGGATTGCAGCCGACAGAGTGAATGGATGAGCGCCTTGCCACCGGCTAACCGAGGAATTGTTGCGGCCCTTTGCCTGCCACCGCGCATCGCAATCACCCCTGCCTGTGGCGAGGGTGAAGCCGGGTTTGCCGCTTGGCATCGGGCATTGGCCAAGACAGCCGAAGCGCTGCGACAGAGATTTGGTGAGCGGGCATCCATTGTGCAACTCCGTCCCGGCTGGGATTTGAGTATCGCCCAATGGACCGCCGCGGTGACCACCATTCAGTCGATGGGATTGTCCGCGTGGGTGAATGCGAGTTTGGACATCGCCATCGCTTGCCGCGCGGATGGCGTCCACTTAAATCGACACCGTATGGCCTCGGAAGACCGGAAAGCCCTGGCGGATTGGCGCGCAGAAAATCGTTGGGTCAGTGCATCCGGTCATACCTTGGAAGAAGTGCAGCTGGCAAACGAGGCTGGTGTCGATGCCTTGCTGGTTTCCCCTGTCCTGCCAACGTTAAGCCATCCCGGAGCACCCGGGATCGGCTGGGCTCGCTTCGGTGAACTGACTCGTGCGGCGACCATGCCTACTTATGCACTTGGCGGGATGTCTGAGTGTCATCTGCCGCAAGCGCAAAACCACGGAGGTCAAGGTATCGCTGCCATTGGCGCTTACTTCGGGCATTGAAATGTGCGTTCCCCCGGCCATCGCAATAAGGCCGAAAATATCCGCCGGTTTTCAAGACCGGCGTGAGGGCACCTCGAAAAACCGTCACGGGCTTACGCCAGCTGCGCGTAAACGAGCACGCGACGCTGCAATCGGACAGCGGGCTGCCGCCAGCTTCGCGTTCAGTAGGTTTTTCGAGCTGCCCGTGAATGACTTGGCCTATTTCTCGTCCAACAACTGGCCGCCCACGGCCCAGTCTTCACGGGGCAATTCCTCGAATGTGATGTACGTGGCCCGCTTGGGTTTTTGCGCAACGCGCTCGAGTGTGTCGGAAACTTCTGCCGCAATCTGCTTTTTCTGCTCGCGCGTCAGATTACCGGCAAGTTTGATGGTGACAACGGGCATGGTCGTATCTCCTTGAGCTGGGGTTGAAGTGAGGCGCGTATGTCATGGGCGGGGTTCAGGCTGCGGGATTGAAGCCCGAGGTGATCGGGTAGCGCCGGTCGCGTCCAAACGCCCGGCGGCTGATGCGTATGCCCGGCGGTGCCTGTCGGCGCTTGTACTCATTGAGCAGAATCAGGCGGGTGATTCTGCGGACGATCGCCTCATCCAGTCCGGCGGCGACCATGTCCTCAATGGATTGATCCTCTTCGACAAACGCGGTGATGATCTGGTCGAGTATGTCGTACGGCGGCAGGGAATCGGCATCGCGCTGATCCGCACGGAGTTCTGCCGATGGCTCACGCTCGATCACGCGTGTGGGGATTGGGGCGTGCTCACCGGTTTTGTGGGCATTACGCCAGCGCGCAAGGGCGTAGACGAGGGTTTTGGGCACGTCTTTGATGGGGGCAAACCCGCCGGCCATGTCGCCATAAAGTGTGGCGTAACCGACGGCCAGTTCCGATTTGTTTCCGGTGGTGAGCAGCATGCGGCCGAACTTGTTGGAAAGAGCCATCAGGAGTACGCCGCGTGTGCGGGCCTGGAGGTTTTCTTCGGTCGCATCTTCCGCGAGCCCGGCGAACAGCCCAGACAGGCTGGATTTGAGCTCATTGAATACGGGTTCGATCGACAGCGTTTCCATTGCGACGCCCAGATGAGCGCATTGCTCGGCTGCATCGGTCAGGCTCATCGGCGAGGTGTAGCGAGAGGGCATCCGCACGGCCAGAACATTCTCGGCGCCAAGGGCATCGACGGCCAGCGTGAGGACCAGCGCCGAGTCGATCCCGCCGGATAATCCGAGCACCACGCCGTGAAAGCCGTTTTTACGAACGTAATCGTGGATGCCCGCCGTCAGGGCGCTATAGACTTCTTCTTCGCCTTGCGGCCAGTTGTGTGACTCGCCATGGGCGGTGATCCGACCGTCGGGGCAAACATCCACCCAGCCCAAGCTTTCCTTGAATGCCGGTAGCTTGCTAATGATCTGCGACTGATCGGCCACGAACGAGCGGCCATCGAAGACGAGCTCGTCCTGCCCGCCGACCAGATTCACGTAAATGATCGGGCAGCCGGTTTCCCGAACACGCTGACTAACGACGTGCGCACGTTCGTCGGTTTTGTGCCGATGGTAGGGTGAAGCGTTCAGCGTGAGGATGACTTTGGCGCCTGCTGCGGCAGCTTCCTCGGCGGGTTTGCTTTCCCAGATGTCCTCGCAGATGGTGATGCCGAGCGGCACGCCATCGATTTGGACCACACAGGCTTCTCGTCCCTTTTTGAAGTAGCGTTTTTCATCGAAAACGCCATAGTTTGGCAGGGCGCGTTTGGCGTAATGAGCGACGATCTGCCCGTGATCAATCACGATGGCGGCGTTTTCGAGTGCTGTGGGGGCATCGTCCGGCTGACGGGTCCCGGTGGTGCCATTCATGCGTCGGGGGGCGCCAATGATGACAGCCATGTCGTGCGCAGCGGACGCAATCCGTTCAATCTGGGCATCGCACTGCGCCAGGAAATCGTGGCGCAGCAGCAAATCTTCTGGCGGATAACCTGTCAGGGTCAGTTCCGGGAACACCACCACGCGGGCCCCCAGTTCCTGCCGTGCCCGGCTGATGGTTTCGATCACCCGATCGGCATTGGCAATGCAATTGCCCACCTGTGTGCTGACTTGCGCCAGTGCAATGCGGACAGCGCCCGCTTCGGTCGGATTGGCCATGGTCATTTGACCGGACTCATTTATTTGGCTTCATTTATTTGGGCTCACAGGATTTGGCTCATGCGTTCTTCGAGCCGAGCAGTTCGGCCATGGTGCGCCCCATGGTGGTCGGATCGCGCACGATGTGTACGCCTGCGGCCTTCAGAGCCCGGAACTTGTCTTCCGCGCTGCCGCGTCCGCCCGCAATCACGGCGCCCGCGTGACCCATGCGCTTGCCCGTGGGCGCGGTGGCACCTGCTATGTAGGCCACCACCGGCTTGTTGAACTGTTCCTTGATGAAGTGGGCGGCTTCTTCTTCCGCGGCGCCGCCGATCTCGCCGACCATAATCACCGCCTCGGTTTGAGGGTCGTCAGCAAACAGCGTGAGACAGTCGATGAAATCCATGCCGTGGATCGGGTCACCACCGATGCCAACGCAGGTACTTTGTCCCAGGCCCACGGCGGTGGTTTGAGCGACTGCTTCATAAGTGAGCGTGCCGGAGCGGGACACGATGCCGATGCGTCCGGCCAAGTGAATTGCGCCCGGCATGATGCCGATCTTGCATTCGCCGGGGGTGATCAGGCCGGGGCAGTTGGGGCCGATCAGGCGGACGTCCGGATAATCCGAGGCCAGCACGGCCTTGACGTTCAGCATGTCGAGCACGGGAATGCCTTCGGTGATGCAGGCGATGACTTCAATACCCGCATCGGCCGCCTCCAGAATCGCATCGGCGGCGAACGGGGCGGGAACGTAGATCATGCTCGCCGTGGCGGCGGTTTGTTGCACCGCATCATGCACGTTATCGAACACGGGGCGATCGAGATGGCTTTGACCGCCCTTGCCCGGCGTGACACCGCCCACAAAATTCGTGCCATAGGCGATGGCCTGTTCGGAATGGAAGGTGCCCTGTTTGCCGGTAAAGCCCTGACAGATGACGCGTGTTTGTTGGTTGACAAGGATACTCATGCGTCCGCTCCGTTGACAGATTCTGTGTGCGACAAGGCCACGACGCGAGCGGCGGCGGCAGCCAGATCATTTTCCGCAATCAGGTTCAGGCCCGATTCGGCCAGCAGACGACGACCTTCAGCCGCGTTGGTGCCTTCCAGGCGAACCACGGTCGGCAGGGTCAGGCCGACTTCGTGCGCGGCGGCAATAATGCCGTTGGCGATGAGATCGCAACGCACGATCCCACCGAAAATGTTGACCAGAATCGCCTTGACGCGCGGGTTGGCCAGAATCAGCTTGAATGCGGCCGCGACTTTCTCGGTCGACGTGCCACCGCCGACATCGAGGAAATTGGCCGGACTGCCGCCCGCTGACTGGATCAAATCCATCGTCGCCATCGCGAGGCCAGCGCCGTTGACCATGCAGGCGATTTCGCCGGTGAGCGAAATGTAGTTCAGGCCACTGGCCTGGGCGGCGACTTCGGTCGGATCTTCCTGCGTAACATCGCGGGTCGCGAACAGGGCTTTCTGCCGGTACGCCGCATTGCCATCGATGGCGATTTTGGCATCTACCGCCAACAGGGCGTTGTCGGCGGTGACGGCCAGCGGGTTGATCTCGATCAGGTCGGCGTCATTCTTGATGAAGGCATCGTATACGCCGCGCAAGAGTGCGGGGAACTGCTTCAACGCGGTATCGCTCAAACCGAGCGCGAAGCCGAGTCGTCGGGCCTGGTAACCCATCAAACCCACGGTCGGGTTGATGTACAGGCGGAAGATGGCATCGGGATGTTCGGCAGAAACCTGCTCGATATCCATGCCGCCGTGGCGGGAGGCGATAACCACCACCCGTTGGAGTTGGCGGTCGATCGTCATGGCCAGATACAGTTCTTGCGAGATCGAACTCGCCGGCTCGATCAGCAGTTGATGAACTGGAAGACCCGTCGGCCCGGTCTGGTGCGTGACCAGGGTTTTCCCCAGCAGTTCGGCCGCCTTGGCGCGAATGTCATCGGGCGAATCTGCAAGCAGTACGCCGCCTGCCTTGCCGCGGGCACCACTGTGGATCTGAGCCTTGAGCACCCAGCGTTGACTGTCGCTTGGGGGGAGTTGATCATCAGCCGCCTGCGCGGGATGGTTAATGACAAGTCCCGTCGCGACCGGGACGTGGAAGCCGGCCAACAGAGCCTTGGCTTGATATTCGTGTAGGTTCATGGCACCACAAATGTTAGTACGAAATTAAACCGGCATTTTGGCGCACTGTGACCGTTGTGTATAGGTATGAGCGAAGAATAGACGCCCTTTGCATTTGAATTAAGTGTGATTCTGTGCCGTTGATTCAGGTAAACTGCGAGCCCTCGATTCACCCCCCTGTTTTCTTTCTGGAGCTTACCATGGCCATTACCCACAACAGCTATTTCGATGGCACTGTGCAATCTCTGCGTTTTGATTTTGGCAATGCCGGCGCGACGGTGGGCGTTCTGTCTCCAGGCGCGCATGTGTTCAATCTCAAGGCTCGGGAAACGATGACCGTGGTGGCGGGTGAGATGTTCGTGACGATCAATGATGCAGTCGAATTCCCAGCGCCAGCGGGAACAACATTCGATGCGCCTGAAGGGTGCGCACTGCGCATGCGCTGCGACGTGGATACAGCCTATCTGTGCCAGTTCCACTAAGGTATCTCCGCAGTCATGGATGGGTTCGTGGGCTTAAGTCCGTGTTCAGAGATTACTTAGATTGATGCATTTTTTGGTATTTTTAGCGTGATCGAGCACCTGCCATGCCTTTGATTCTTTCTCATCGTCCCCGCTTTTTTCTGTTGGCAGCGTTGTGTCTTTGCATCTGGTCCGCGAGCTTCCAGGCGGCGGCCGCCGCTGGGGCGGAGGGAATGCCGCCGAGTGTGCTCGAAACGCTGAAAAAGCAGAAATTGAGCCTGAGTGATCTGGGTATCTGGATTCAGGCGGTTGACAGCAACAAACCCTTGCTCACGCACCTGCCGGATGATCTGTTCAATCCCGCTTCGGTCATGAAGCTGGTGACTTCGGTGGTGGCGCTGGATGTGCTGGGTACCAACTTTCAGTGGACGACCCGGGTTTATGCCGATGCCTTGCCGGTCAATGGTGTGGTGCACGGCAATCTGTATATCAAGGGAGAGGGCGACCCCTGGTTTCGCAGTGAAGATCTCTGGGACCTGATTCGTCAGCTGAACGATCTGGGTATCCATGAAGTCACGGGCAAGCTTGTGCTCGATAACAGTTACTTCGATCCCGGTCTGGCAGATCCCAGTGATTTTGATGGCCATCCGGAACGCGTGTACAACGCCTTGCCACAAGCCTTGCTGCTGGATAACCGGGCCACTCGGGTTTTGATCGCTCCATCGGATCGCAGTGGGTCTGGTCCTGTTGTTCGGGCCTGGCCGCCGAACAGCAATATCGCCATCAACAACGATGTGAAGCTCGTCAAGGGCGCGTGCACGGGGCAGACGAATCAGCCTAATATTGCAGTCTTGGGCTCTGATACCAGTACGCCCACTCTGAACGTATCCGGGAAAATCAGTACCGAATGCCAGCCTGATCAGTTCTACCTGGTGGCGGGCAATGCCAACGATTCGTTTTACTCTGCCTTCAAACATTTGTTTGAGGGGCAAGGCGGGAAAATCGATGGTACCTGGGCCGAGGGTGTTGTGCCTAAAAATGCCGTATATCTTGTTCAGCACGATTCCGAGAACCTGACCCAATACCTGTATCTGCAGAACAAATGGTCGAACAATCTGATGGCGCGGCAGATATTTCTCACGTTGGGGGCAGAAATTAAGGGCGCGCCCGGAACATTGCTCAAATCCAGAGAAGTGGTCATGGATTGGCTCAAGCGCCAAGGATTCAGCTGGCCGGGCTTCGATATTGAAAACGGCTCGGGTTTGTCACGCAAGGAACGCATCAGTCCGAAGGAAATGGGCCAATTGCTGATGTATGCCTGGCATAGTCCGACCATGCCCGAATTGATGGCTTCATTGCCAATCGCCGGCGTCGACGGCACCATGCGTAAGCGTTTGCGTGGTGAGCCGGCACGCGGAATGATTCACCTGAAAACGGGCACGCTGCGGGATGTCCGCGCGGGGGCTGGCTATGTCGTCACCCAATCGGGCCGACGCTACGTGGTGGTAATCCTGCAAAACGAGAAAAACGTCCAAAACGGTGGTGGCACAAAAGTTCAGGATGCGATTCTTGATTGGTTGTACGCGAACGGTTGACCGGTCTCGGCGCGGCGCACCCGGGTTCTGCCTGGGAAATCGGAGAGTGTCAGGCTTCTGTGCCGGAAACGATGATTAGCTGAAGGGTTTGCAGCCCCCGAAATCGGTTGATGTCGACCCGATAGGCCAGGTGCCAGTATTTTCCCGCAGGAATATGCTCGCCGATACCGAACCAGACGGCTGTCAGATCGGTGCCGATGGCAAGTGTTGCTGTTTCGGGTTTGAGTAGTCGTAAACGCAGGCGCCAGTGCTGGCCTTCCTTGAGCGGAGTGCGTTCCAGTACTTCAAACCGGTTGTCGAAAATCGGTTCCGGGCAATCGGTGCCCCAAGGGATGCAGGTTTGCAGGCGGTGGGCGAAGTCCAACGTCAGTTCATTTGCGCTCAATGGGCCATCGGAGTGCACGATGGACTGGTCGGGAAAATGCGGCTGGTGCTTTGCCATCTCACGAGCGAACAGGCGGCGGAAGGTGTCGAGCTGGTCGAACGACAGGCTCAACCCTGCCGCCATGGCGTGTCCGCCGAAGGCATGCATCAGATCGGGGGCGGCGGTGGCCATCGCCACCAGAGCATCACGCAGGTGGACGCCGGGAATCGAACGTCCGGATGCCTTGAGTTTTGCTCTTGGCGCATCGTTGTCTTCCGGTGCAAACACGAACACGGGCCGCTGCCAGCGTTCTTTGAGTCGACCGGCGACAATGCCGATCACGCCCTGGTGGAAGCTGTCGTCATAAATCACCCAGTCGGCAGGATCAATCGGGCGCTCGAGATCAAGCTCGTTCAGCCCTGAGCTGTTGCCCTGTTTTTTCAGGCTGAACAACATTTCCTGTTCGAGGGCGCGTCGCTCGTGATTGATCTCGTTGAGCGTCATGGCGTATTGGCGAGCGGTGATCGGATCGTCCGCCAATAAGCAATCCACGCCGATCCGCATGTCTTCCAATCGCCCGGCCGCATTCAGTCTTGGCCCGACCACGAAACCAAGATCCGTGCTGCTGGCGTAACGCGGATCCTTGCCAGCCACCGCGAACAAGGCCGATATGCCCGGAACGCACTGTTGCGCCTGAATCCGCGCCAGCCCCTGTGCGACCAACCGGCGATTATTGTCGTCCAGCGACACCACGTCGGCTACCGTGCCCACGGCGACCAGATCCAGCCAGCGCGCAAGGTTGGGTCGTGCAATGCCGCCGGTGAACCAGTCCAGTGCGGATAACCGTTCCCTCAGTGCCGCCATGACATAAAACGCCACCCCGACACCGGCGATTGCCTTTGAGGTGAAATCAGAGCCGTTGAGGTTGGGATTGACAACCGCATGGGCGGGCGGGAGGGTGTCACCCGGCAAGTGGTGATCAGTGATGATGACGGTCGCGTTCAAAGTCAGTGCGGCAGCAACTCCGGCAAAGGCGGCAACACCGTTATCCACGGTCAGGATGACATCGGGTGGGGCATCGGCTTCGGCAATCCAGTCCTTGAGCAAGGTGGGCGAGAGACCATAACCATGGCGTTGCCGGTCGGGCAGGGTGTATTCCACCTGCTTGGCGCCCATAGCACGCAAGGCCCTTACACATAGTGCGGTGGCTGTGGCGCCATCGGCATCGAAATCGCCGACGATCAGGATGCGGGCATGTTTGCGAACGGCATTGGCGAGAATATCGGCCGCCAATTCGATTCCAGGCATGTCTGTCGGCGGCAGCAACAGGCCAAGGTCGGGATTGATCTGTTCGGGATCGACTATGCCCCTGTTGACCAGAATTTCAGCCAGGCGCGACTCAATGCCCGACATGGCCTCGGGAATTTCCGGTGGCGCCCGGCGTTTAATCAGGCGCTGATGACTCCGGGGTGGTGGCGTCACTACAGGGTTACGCAAAACTCAGCCGGATATTGGCCATGGCGAGAAAGCTTTGTTCCACTTCCAGATCCACCCGGGTTAACGGTCGAGTTTTCAGCCAGCCATCGGCGAAAATCACGTGCAATTTATCCTTCCCCGCCTCCAACTTGATGCGAGACAAATTGGGTTTGGGAGAGCGATCACGATGGAGCAGCACCGCCAGTCGCAGTAATGTGGACAGCTTGATGATGCGATCCCGTAAACGTTCGTCGACCGGATCGAAACGCTGCAGTTTGAATTTGCGCCGATGCGTGTGCACGAGGCTCGCGATGATCATCTGGGCCGGGCGAGTGAGTCCGGGCATGTCCGCATAGGTCAGGATGTAGGCGCCGTGGTGATGAAAGCCTGAATGACTGACCGCCAAACCGATTTCGTGCAGACGGGCCGCTATATCCAGCCAGACGGCGTAACGCGGTGCGTCAATCGATTCGGGATAGCAATCGAGCCCCCAGGCGGGTGCTACCTGTCTCAACAGGTCTGCGGCTGTTTTGGCGACGCGATCGGCATGACGAACGTCGACCGTGAAGAGTCTCTGGAGTCGACGTACGGTCGCTATGCGAATGTCGTCGTGATCATCTCGGTCGAGCCAGTCGAATACCAACCCTTCGCGTAGTGCACCGTCGCTCACCAGCATCTGCTTGATTTCCAGTGCTGCAAATATGGCCTGCATCGCAATCAAGCCACCGACGAAAACGGGCTTTCTGTCCTCAGATAGACCGGATAATTTCAACGCGGATAAGGAACCGGCCTTGAGGACAGCCGCTTGGATTTTGGCCAATCCTTCTTTGGTGATCGTGCCATTACCCCAGCCATTGGCCTGAATGACTGTGGCCAGGGAACGCGCCGTACCGGAACTGCCCATGGCCTGTGTCCAGCCCGATTTGAGATAAGCCATTTTGTATGGGCTCAGTTCAAGTTCGGCCCGGTTTTTTGCGTGCTCTAACCGCGCCGCATCAAAGGCACCGTCGGCGAAAAAATCGCGCATGAGCGCAACGCAGCCAATCGGCACGCTTTCCATCTTGAACGGCGTAATGCCGTTGCCGAGGATGAGTTCTGTCGACCCACCGCCCACATCAACCACCAAGCGGTCTCCCTCTATGGGCATTTCACTTCGGGCCACACCAAGATAAACCAGCCGCGCTTCCTCTCGACCGGCAATGATCTCGATGGGGTGGCCGATGGCCTTTTCTCCGCGCTTGATGAATTCTGCACCGTTCTTGGCGGCTCGCAGCGTGTTTGTGCCGACGATGCGCACACTGCCGCGCGGCATTCCGGAAACCCGCTGGCCGAATCGCGTCAGGCAGGCGACACCACGTTCCATGGCTTCTTCAGCTAGGCTTCCATCGGCCTGAAGGCCACCGGCTAGGCGAACCATCTCTTTCATCCTGTCGATCACCTGAACTTGTCCATCACGGACGCGAGCGATCAGCATGTGAAAGCTGTTAGACCCCAGGTCAACGGCGGCTACGAGGCTATCGTCTTGCATCATGCTTTTTCCGAATGTGAACACAGGGGCAGTATTATCGCCCCGACCGAAGGCCGAAATAAACTGTTAATCCAGCCTTGGACCTTTTTAGCAGGTGGGCCAATGAAAAACCCGCGACAGGCGCGGGTTCTCGAGTGGCACAGAAGATCGGGTTTAGTTGATCTGCTGCTTCAGGCTGCCGGATGCATAGCGCTGATGCATTTCATCTAGCGTGAGTGGCTTGATCAATGAGGCCTTGCCGGCCGAGCCGAAGGCTTCGAAGCGCGCCTGGCAGATGCCCTTCATGGCTTTGGTTGCTTCGGTGAAGAACTTGCGCGGGTCGAAGTTGGCCGGGTTGTCATGCAGATGCTTGCGAATCGCACCGGTGGAGGCCATCCGCAGGTCGGTGTCGATGTTGACTTTACGCACGCCGTGTTTGATGCCTTCAACGATCTCTTCGACGGGCACGCCATAGGTTTGACCCATGTCGCCGCCGTAGTTGTTGATGATTTCGAGCCAGTCTTCCGGTACAGAAGATGAGCCGTGCATAACAAGGTGGGTGTTCGGGATGCGCGCGTGGATTTCTTTGACGCGGTCGATACGCAGCACTTTGCCGGTTGGCTTCTGGGTGAACTTGTACGCGCCGTGTGAGGTGCCGATGGCGATGGCCAGGGCGTCAACGTCGGTCAGTTTAACGAATTGTGCGGCTTCTTCCGGGTCGGTCAACAGCATGGAGTGATCCAGCTCGCCTTCTGCGCCGTGGCCGTCTTCTTCGCCCATTTTGCCGGTCTCGAGTGAGCCGAGGCAACCCAGTTCGCCTTCAACGGATACACCGACGAAGTGAGACATTTCAGCTACTTTACGCGTCACTTCCGTGTTGTATGCGAAGGAAGAAGGCGTTTTCATGTCGGGCATCAGGGAGCCGTCCATCATCACCGAGCTGAAGCCGGACTGGATGGCGCGGAAGCAAACGCCCGGATCGGCGCCGTGATCCTGGTGCATGACCACGGGAATATGGGGATACATTTCGACGGCCGCAGCGACGAGATGGCGCAGGAACGGTTCGCCGGCGTATTTGCGTGCACCCGCCGACCCTTGCAGGATCACGGGGCTATCAACCGCATCGGCCGCCTGCATGATGGCATGGATCTGTTCCATGTTGTTGACGTTGAATGCAGGCATGCCATAGCTATGTTCTGCGGCATGATCTAACAGTTGACGTAAGGAAATCAGTGCCATTGAGCTTCTCCAGTTAGGTTGAAAAATAAAACAAAATCTTTATGCCCTGCCCGTGGGTTGAATATCATGCCACGCTTAATCGGCGTTGATAATCTGGCCTACCCGCACAATCTTCATGGCATTTGTGCCACCCATTTGACCCATCAGATCCCCCTTCGTGATGATGACGACATCGCCATCATCCAAATATTCCATCTTGGTGAGGGCCTCAATGGTGAGGCGGTTCACTTCAGCATGATCTGTAGAGGAATAGGGGAAATGTACCGCCTGTACGCCACGGTACAAAGCCATGCGTCGAGCAGCGACTTCATTCCGGGTGAATGCGTAAATCGGGATGTCTGTACTGACGCGGGACATCCACAGCGCGGTGGCGCCCGATTCTGTCAGCGCTACAAGGGCGGCCACAGACAAGTGGTTCGCCGTGTAGATGGCGGAGTAGGCGATAGCCTGATCAATGCGTTCAAAAGGAATATCCAGTGGGGGTTGTCCACTTTTGGCCTCGATTTGATATTCCGCCCGGTGGCATATACGCGCCATGGTTTCCACCACGCGCACCGGGTGTTTGCCGGCTGCCGTTTCAGCGGACAGCATGACCGCATCGGTGCCGTCCAGGACCGCGTTGGCCACATCAAACACTTCAGCCCGTGTCGGGATCGGATTGCTGATCATGGTTTCCATCATCTGCGTGGCCGTAATCACAGGGCGATTCATGTCACGTGCCATGCGGATGAACGCTTTCTGCACAGCAGGCAATTCGGCATCGCCAATTTCCACGCCCAGGTCGCCACGGGCAATCATGATGGCGTCGGAGGCCTGAATGATCTCGCGGATACAGTCAATAGCTTCGGCACGCTCGATTTTTGCCACAATGTGTGCGGTGCAACCTGCTTCTTGCAGCAGGCGACGGGCCTCGTGAATATCATCACCAGAGCGGGGGAAGGAAACGGCAATGTAGTCAACGCCAATGGCTGCCGCGGTTTTGATATCTTCTCGATCCTTGTCGGTGATCGCGGGCGCAGACAACCCACCCCCCTGACGGTTGATACCCTTGTTGTTAGATAGCTCGCCGCCTACGACGACTTTAGTCTGTATCTTATTGCCGGTAATGGTTTCGACCAGCAACACAATTCGCCCGTCATCAAGAAGCAGAATGTCGCCGGCTTTCGAGTCGGTGACCAGCGCCTTGTACGTGATGCCTACCGCCGTCTCGTCGCCACTGTCACGATCCAGATCGGCGTCCAGTGTGAATCTCGCGCCATCGGCCAGTTCAACCTTGCCAGTCTTGAAGCGATCGATGCGAATTTTCGGCCCCTGTAAATCGCCGAGGATAGCAACGAACTTGCCTTGGCTGCTTGCAGCGGCCCGTACCATATCGGCACGGTGTTGGTGGTCGGCCGCCTTGCCATGAGAGAAGTTCAGTCGCACCACGTCAACACCGGCCGCGATGAGGTCGGCGATGACTTTCGGGTCATCGCTGGCTGGCCCCAATGTGGCCACAATTTTCGTGCGACGCTTAGTGGATAAATAGCCGGGTGAGTTTAGGGCATGCATGAAAAATCCTTAAGCGCTGGCGCGTTGTTCGAGAATGGCAACAGCGGGCAGCGTCTTGCCTTCGAGGTATTCGAGGAAAGCACCGCCCGCAGTCGAAATGTAACTTACCTGATCATAAATATCATATTTCTGAATGGCCGCAATGGTGTCGCCGCCGCCAGCCAGGGTAAAAGCCTTGGTCTTGGCGATGGCCATGGCAATGGTCTTGGTGCCTTCGCCAAACTGGTCGTATTCGAATACACCCACCGGGCCGTTCCATACGACGGTGCCGGCTTTCATGATGATATCTGCCAGTTCCTGAGCCGATTTTGGACCGATGTCGAAAATCATGTCGTCGTCAGATACGCCATCGACCGGTTTGAGTGTCGCCGGGGTGTTTTCGTTGCCTGGCAGGAAAGGCAGCTCGGTGCCCACGACCACGTCGACAGCAACCGGAATCGACGCATCGCGTGCTGCCATTTTCTTCATCAGCATCTGAGCGGTAGGAACCAGGTCATCTTCGCAGAGTGACTTGCCCACATTGTAACCGGCGGCCTTGATAAAGGTGTTGGCAATGCCGCCGCCAACGACCATCTGGTCGACTTTTTCAGACAGCGCTTCGAGTACGGTGAGTTTGGTGGAAACTTTGGAACCACCCACGATGGCTACCATCGGGCGCGCCGGGTTGGCCAGGGCTTTGTCCAGCGCTTCGAGTTCCTGAGCCAACAGAATGCCGGCACAGGCCACTGGGGCGAATTTGGCGATGCCATGGGTTGAGGCTTCAGCGCGGTGCGCGGTGCCGAACGCATCCATGACGAATACATCGCACAGAGCAGCGTATTTTTTGGCCGTTTCATCCAGACTTTTCTTTTCGCCGACATTGAATCGGACGTTTTCGAGCAGAACGACTTCACCTGCTGCCACGTCGAAGCCGCCATTGACCCAGTCTTTGATCAGGCGAACCGGTTTGCCGAGCTTGGCGCCCATATCTGTGGCCACGGGCGCCAGTGAGTTTTCTTCGGAATAAACGCCTTCTTCCGGGCGACCGAGATGAGACGTCACCATGACTTTCGCGCCCGCTTTGACGCAATGGGTGATCGTGGCCATCGAGGCGGCAATACGGGCATCAGAGGTGACCTTCCCGTCTTTCACCGGCACGTTCAAATCAGCACGAATAAATACACGCTTGCCCGCCAGATCGAGGTCGGTCATACGAAGGAAGTTGGCCATGAGACACTCCTGAACATCAAAATAAAAAATGGTTTGGTTTGCGTGGTCGCAAAACAAACGATTTCAGTGAAAAACCTGCGCCCTGAATAGAGCACAGGTGATCAATCGACCAGCCCCGAAGCCATAGGTTGGAACGGCACGGAGCGAGTCGGCTTAGCCGATGACTTTAACCATCCGCATCAGGTTGCTGGTGTAACCGTATTCGTTGTCATACCAGGCAACTACTTTCACGAAGGTCGGGTCCAGCTGGATACCGGCCTTGGCGTCGAATACAGACGGCTGTGCCACGCCACGGAAGTCGGTGGAAACCACGGCATCGTCGGTGTAACCAAGAACACCTTTGAGTGAACCGCTTTCTGACGCTGCTTTCATGGCCTTGCAGATGTCAGCGTAAGTGGTTTCCTTGTTCAGTTCGACGGTCAGGTCAACGACAGAAACGTCAGAAGTCGGTACACGGAAAGCCATCCCGGTCAGTTTGCCGTTCAGTTCAGGCAGCACCTTGCCCACGGCTTTTGCAGCACCCGTGGAGGAGGGGATGATATTTTCCAGGATGCCGCGACCGCCGCGCCAGTCTTTGGAAGAAGGGCCGTCAACAGTTTTCTGGGTGGCTGTCGCAGCGTGAACTGTGGTCATCAAGCCGCGTTTGATGCCGAATGCATCGTTCAACACCTTGGCGACTGGTGCCAGGCAGTTTGTGGTGCAGGACGCTGCTGAAACGATGGTTTCACCGGCATATTTTTCGTGGTTTACGCCATAGACGAACATGGGTGTGTCGTCTTTTGAAGGCGCCGACTGGATGACTTTTTTGGCACCCGCGTTGATGTGCGCCTGGCAGGTTTCTTTGGTCAGAAAGAAACCGGTGGATTCGATGACGATATCCGCGCCTGCTTCGTTCCACTTGAGGTTGGCTGGGTCGCGCTCGGCGGTCAGGCGAATACGCTTGCCGTTGACAACGAGGTAGTTGCCGTCGACAGAAACGTCACCGTCGAAACGACCGTGCACGGAATCGTATTTCAGCATGTATGCCAGGTAATCGGCATCCAGCAGGTCGTTGATGGCAACGACTTCGATTTCAGGAAAGTCTTTCGCCGCAGCGCGAAAAACCATACGACCAATACGGCCGAACCCGTTGATACCTACTTTAATTGTCATAAGACACCCCTGTTTCTAAGGTTTTGAAAATTTTATTAATTCTGCGTACTCATCGGAGTGAGTTATCGCGCTGATCCACAGGCAGGCAACGGAGAAGTTGCCTGCTGACCCTGTTGATTACAGAACGGATTGTGCCGTGGCAACCACGTTGTCTACGGTGAAGCCAAAGAGCTTGAACAGCTCACCCGCCGGTGCTGACTCACCGAAGGTGTCGATGCCGACAACCTTGCCATCCAGTCCGACATATTTGCCCCAGAAACCGGTGACGCCCGCTTCGACGGCAACGCGCGCGCGTACTGCGGCAGGCAGAACCGCTTCGCGGTAGGCAGGATCCTGAGCATCGAATACTTCGGTGCAGGGCATGGAAACGACGCGAACTTTCTTGTCTGCAAGCTTTTCGGCTGCAGCCATTGCCAGGGCAACTTCAGAGCCGGTTGCGATCAGAATCAGATCCGGTGTGCCAGCACAATCGCGCAGTATGTAGCCACCACGAGTGATGTTGGCGATCTGCTCCGGCGTGCGGTTCTGATGCGCCAGGTTCTGGCGGGAGAAAATCAGGGTGCTTGGCGAATCACGACGCAGAATGGCTGCTTTCCAGGCGACTGCTGATTCAACCGCATCGCAAGGACGCCATGTGTTCATGCGCGGAATCGTGCGCAGGGTGGCGATTTGCTCGACGGGCTGGTGTGTCGGGCCATCTTCACCCAGACCGATGGAGTCGTGGGTATAAACGAAGATCGAACCGATCTTCATTAGCGCGGACATGCGCAGCGCGTTACGCGCATATTCGGAGAACATGAGGAAGGTGGCGGCAAAGGGCACAAAACCACCATGCAGCACCATGCCGTTCATGATGGCCGACATGCCGAATTCGCGGACGCCGTAGTGAATGTAGTTTGCATCGGCTTCGGTCGACGTCAGGGCGCGGCAGCCTTTCCATGTGGTGAGGTTCGATGGCGCGAGGTCGGCAGAACCGCCAACCATTTCTGGCAGAATGGCCGCCATGGCGGTGATGGTGTTCTGTGATGCTTTGCGTGTGGCAATGGTTTCGCCCTTGGCAGCTACTTCGGCAATGAATGCATCCATTTTTGCCGCGAAGTCGGCCGGCAGGTCACCCGCCAGGCGGCGCTTGAGTTCAGCCGCTTCGGCAGGGTAGGCCTTGGCGTAGGCACTCATGGCGTCTTCCCAGGCCGACTCGTTGCGGATACCCGCTTCGGTCGCGTCCCAGCCGGCGTAGATTTCGGGGGGGATCACGAACGGTTCGTGGTGCCAGCCCAAATTTTCGCGCGTTGCCTTGACTTCGGCTTCGCCCAGCGCGGCGCCGTGGCAATCGTGGGTGCCGCACAGGTTCGGCGCGCCGAAACCGATGACAGTCTTGGTGCAGATCATAGTGGGTTTGTCGTTGACGGAGCGGGCTTCGCGGATGGCCGCGTCGATGGCATCGCTATCGTGGCCATCAACATTGCGTACAACATGCCAGCCATAGGCTTCAAAACGGGCGGGCGTGTCGTCGGTGAACCAGCCTTCGACGTGACCATCGATGGAGATGCCGTTGTCGTCATAGAACGCGATCAGTTTGCCCAAGCCCAGGGTGCCGGCCAGTGAGCAGGCTTCGTGAGAAATGCCTTCCATCATGCAGCCGTCGCCGAGGAAGCAGTAGGTGTAGTGATCGATGACGTTGTGGCCGGGCTTGTTGAATTGACCTGCCAGCATTTTTTCTGCAATAGCAAAGCCGACGGCATTCGTGATGCCCTGACCCAGTGGCCCGGTAGTGGTCTCAACGCCTGATGTATAACCGTATTCCGGATGGCCTGGGGTTTTTGAGTGCAGTTGACGGAAGTTCTTGATCTCTTCCATCGGCAGTTCATAGCCAGAGAGATGCAGCAACGAGTAGATAAGCATGGAGCCGTGGCCGTTGGACAGAACAAACCGGTCACGATTCGGCCACTTCGGGTTTTTGGGATTGTGCTTCAGGTAGCCGTTCCACAATACTTCTGCGATGTCGGCCATACCCATGGGGGCACCGGGGTGGCCTGAGTTCGCTTTTTGTACTGCGTCCATACTCAGGGCACGAATCGCATTGGCAAGCTCTCTACGCGTAGACATAAGTCTCTCCAGTCTTAAAGGTCAAAAGATAAAATCAAAACTGTATGGTGAACGCGCCCGCCCACATAGTGGAGTTTCTCGCGCGTTTCTCGGGCCAAAACTTGCCACATGTTACCGTAATTGCTCCAGATGGCAACAAGGCTTGTCGTCGATATGGCCGAGTTTTTGGTTGATGAAATCGACGATCAGTGCTCTACGAGCGCCATTTGATCGAACATCCGATTGATGGTGTCTGTTCGGATGGCCCGATGCCGGTTTCGGCGATCAGTTGCATGGCGTGGAATAGTTCCCGTGGGGCATCGGGCTGGGGTTGTCTGCCTGAAGCATCAAGGCGTCCTCGGAATTGCAACTTGAGGTCGGCGTTATAACCGAAGAAGTCGGGCGTGCACACGGCACCATAGGCGCGGGCGACCTCTTGTGTTTCGTCGTATAGGTAGGGGAAGCTGAAAGCATATTCTCGCGCCAGACGTTGCATATGTTTCGGGCTGTCTTCCGGGTAGTCCGTAATGTCGTTCGACATGATGGCCACGGCGTTGACACCCAGGGTTTTGAGTTCAGCCGTGTCGCGTACGATTTTCGGGAGAATGGCCTGCACGTAAGGGCAGTGGTTGCAGAGGAACATCACGAGCAGCCCGCGTGGCCCGCGGCAGTCCTCTAATGACCACGGTCGGCCTTCGGTATCGGGGAGTTTGAAATCGATAGCGGGCCGATTAAATTCACCTATGGGGGTTGTTGTACTAACCATTGGACAAGCCCTCATTTTTGCATTTTAGTGTCAGACCTTCCGTCACCCGGCAGTTTGCCAATGCCGAGATGTATGGTCGTGTTCAATTTAATGGTGAGCCTATCACAAGGCCGACGCTTCATGTAGCTGACCGTGCATAGGCAGAAGATGACGAGTAAAAATTACAAAAGCCCGGTTGCGGCTTCTATCTGAGAAGGCGTGGATCACGGCAATCAAAGGAGTCTGATGTATGCGTTTCTATGATATTTCTGCTTTTTTACGGTTCAAGCGGGAAGGTCGTATGCGGTGGCTCGGGCGCCATTTCGGTGTTTTTGCCAGCATGCTGCTGTGTTCGGTGATGAGTCTGTCGGCGCAGGCCGCAGCGCTCAAGTTTGCCATTCCACCTTTCCTGCCCCAGGCCGAGCTCGAAAAGTCGTTCGGTCCTTTGGTACAAAAGTTGAGTGAGATGACGGGAACGCCCATTGAGATGGAAGTGTTCCCGAATTATTTGGCTTTCTGGCAGGATACCCGAACGGGTTCTCCATTCGATATTGCCTTGGACGCAGCCCCGACAACCGACTTCCGGGTGCAGCGCCAGCATTGGCACGTTATTGCAAAACTTAGCGGTACTGTTACGCAGTCCTTGGTGACCGGGCCAAATGACACCGTGCTCGATCCCTCCGAGCTGATCAACAAGAAAATTGCCGTGCAGCCTTCGCCTTCCGTCAGTGCATTGACGCTGTACCAACTGTTCCCGAATCCCGTACAGCAGCCGCAACTCATGTTTGTTGATTCGAATCGGGCGGCGGCGGATGCGGTCAAGGCTGGGACAGTGGCTGCTGCGGTCATCCCGACACCGATTGCGGCGGGCTATCCTTCACTCAATGTGGTGACGACAACCGCGCCCCTACCATTTCTTGCCGTCAGTGTGAGCCCGAGTGTATCGCCAGAGCTCGCCAAATCCCTGCAGTCTGCACTGATCAGGTTGGGCGAGACACCGGAGGGCGAGGCTCTGCTCAAGCAATCCCAGTTGCGCGCCTTTACCCAGGCCACCGACCGTGATTACGCCGGCCAGGAAAAACTGCTCGAAGGCACCTTCGGTTATTGAGGACGACGTTTTCGCCTTGGGTCGGATCAGGGCCTGAGGCGTGCCGAGTCGCTCAGACACTCGCCGAGCTGCTAGAATCAGAGCCTGATTCAGACTTTCCTATCTATTGAACCCAAGGATTTTTGTCCATGACCGCCCACCGCGAGCCTGTTCATCTTTTTACTTCCGAATCCGTGGCTGAAGGTCACCCAGATAAGATTGCCGACCAGATTTCCGATGCGGTTCTGGATGCAATTCTCCGTCAGGATCCGCGCGCGCGCGTGGCTTGCGAAACCTTGGTGAAAACCGGTTTTGTCGTTTTGGCGGGCGAGGTGACTACCTCCGCCTGGGTGGATCTGGATGAGCTGGTGCGCAAGGTTATCGTGGATATCGGCTACGACAGCTCCGATCTGGGATTCGATGGCAACACCTGTGGGGTTCTGAATGCGATCGGCAAGCAGTCTTCCGATATCGCACAGGGTGTGGATCGCATGGTGGACGAAGAGCAGGGTGCCGGTGATCAGGGTCTGATGTTCGGTTACGCCACCAACGAAACCGATGTGCTCATGCCGGCACCCATCACCTATGCGCATCGATTGGTGCAGCGTCAGGCCGAGGTGCGCAAATCGCATACCTTGCCCTGGTTGCGCCCGGATGCGAAATCGCAGGTGACCTTCCGTTATCAAAAAGGCAAACCCGTCGGGATCGACGCGGTTGTGCTTTCAACGCAGCATGGTCCGGAAGTGAGTCAGAAGGATTTGCAGGAAGCTGTGATGGAGCTGATCATCAAGCCGACACTGCCGGCGGCGTGGTTGGATGAGAAAACCAAGTATCACATCAACCCGACCGGTAACTTTGTGATTGGCGGGCCGGTTGGGGACTGCGGTCTGACCGGTCGCAAGATCATTGTCGATACCTATGGTGGAATGGCGCGGCATGGTGGCGGGGCGTTCTCCGGCAAGGATCCCTCCAAGGTGGATCGTTCTGCGGCCTATGCAGGTCGTTATGTGGCGAAGAACATCGTGGCGGCGGGTCTGGCGGATCGTTGCGAAATCCAGGTTTCCTACGCTATCGGCGTGGCGGAACCCACCTCGATCAGTGTCGATACCTTCGGTACCGGCAAGATTTCCGATCATCGGATCACCGATCTGGTGCGCACGCATTTTGATCTGCGCCCGTATGGCATTGTCCGTATGCTCGATCTCATTCGGCCGATCTACCAGAAAACCGCGGCCTATGGCCACTTCGGTCGTGAAGACGACGACTTCACCTGGGAAAAAACAGACAGGGCGGATGCGCTGCGGGCTGACGCCGGGCTATAATCTGCCCAACCGATTCCTCAAGGAGCGCTGCAACCCCATCCGGGGTGAGGCTTGAGGCATTGGATTTCATTCAACGGCGCTCTGAAACCTGCACATCTCGGCAGGTTTTTTGTTGAACTGAGGAAATATCATGCAAAACCCAAACGCGTTCAAAACGGCCGTCGATTACAAAGTCGCCGACATCTCCCTGGCCGATTACGGCCGTCGTGAATTACGGATTGCCGAGCGGGAAATGCCTGCCCTGATGGCGATTCGTGCCAAATATCGCGAGGCGCAACCGCTGGCGGGTGCGCGCATTGTCGGCAGCCTGCACATGACCGTGCAAACTGCTGTTCTGATTGAAACCCTGGTTGATCTCGGTGCCTCGGTGCGCTGGTCTTCCTGCAACATTTTCTCCACCCAGGATCACGCGGCTGCTGCGATTGCAGCCGCCGGTATCCCGGTGTTCGCCTGGAAAGGGGAAACCGAGGAAGAATACTGGTGGTGTATCGAACAAACGGTCACAGGCCCCAATGGCTGGAAGCCCAACCTCATTCTGGATGACGGTGGCGATTTGACCGGTCTAATCCACGATAAACATCCCGAGTTGCTGGCGGGTATCCATGGTGTTTCGGAAGAAACCACGACGGGCGTGCATCGCCTGCACGACATGCTGAAGGCCGGCACGCTCAAAATTCCGGCGGTCAACGTCAATGACTCCGTGACCAAGAGCAAGAACGACAACAAGTATGGTTGCCGCCACTCCCTGAACGACGCGATCAAACGGGCGACCGATCATCTGCTTTCAGGCAAGCAGGCGCTGGTCATCGGTTATGGTGATGTCGGCAAGGGCTCGGCCGCTTCACTGCGTCAGGAAGGCATGATCGTCAAAGTCTCGGAGATCGACCCGATCTGCGCCATGCAGGCCTGTATGGACGGTTACGAGGTCGTCTCACCTTACCTCAACGGCCACAATGACGGCAGCGATACCTGTGTCGACAAACAGTTGCTCGGCAAAATCGACCTGATCGTCACGACAACCGGTAACGTGAACGTCTGCGACGCGCCGATGCTCAAGGCCTTGAAGAATGGCGCCGTGGTCAGCAACATCGGCCACTTCGATAACGAAATCGACACCGCCTACATGCGCAAGAACTGGGTATGGGAAGAGATCAAGCCGCAGGTTCACAAGGTCTATCGTGACACGGCACCGGGAGCGGAACCGAATCTGGATTCGGATAATTATCTGATTCTGCTCTCCGAAGGGCGTCTGGTGAACCTGGGTAACGCGACGGGGCACCCCAGCCGCATCATGGATGGTTCGTTTGCCAATCAGGTATTGGCGCAACTGCATTTGTTCGCCAACAAGTTTGCCGACCAGCCCGAGGCGCGCAAAGCCGAACTGTTGCGGGTTGAAGTGCTGCCCAAGGCGCTGGATGAAGAAGTGGCGCGTTACATGGTGGCCGGTTTCGGCGGCGTTCTGACGAAGATGACCGACAAACAGGCGGCCTACCTCGGTGTCGAGGTCAACGGACCCTACAAGCCTGATAGCTACCGCTACTGATGGGCTCGGAGGCAATTATGCACACGCCCTTATCCTGTGAGTTTTTCCCGCCCAAGTCGGACGAGGGCGCGCTCAAGCTGCGTGCCGTTACCGAACAATTGACCGCGGCCTTGAAGCCGGAGTATTTCTCAGTCACCTATGGCGCGGGTGGTTCGACTCAGGAGCGAAGTTTCGCCACGGTTGAGGCCATCCAGACCGAATCCGGTGTGCCTGCCGCGCCGCATTTATCTTGCATCGGTTCCACGCGCGCAAGCATCGCGGCCATTCTGGATCAGTACCGGGCGCTCGGTATCAAGCGAATAGTCGCCTTGCGGGGTGATTTGCCCTCCGGGATGCGCGATCCGGGCGATTTCCGATATGCCAGCGAACTTGTTGCGTTCATTCGTGAACACAGTGGCGACTGGTTCCACATCGAAGTGGCGGCTTATCCGGAATTTCACCCGCAATCGGCCAATGCCCGTGCCGACTTGCTGCATTTCAAGCAAAAAGTCGAAGCGGGTGCCGACGGCGCCATCACGCAATACTTTTATTCCATCGAAGCCTACGCCCGCTTCTTGGATGATTGCGAAAAGTTGCAGGTAACGATTCCGATCGTGCCCGGCATCATGCCGATCAGCAATTACACTCAACTGGCGCGGTTTTCCGATGCCAGCGGGGCGGATTTGCCGCGTTGGTTGCGCAAACGCCTCGAAGCCTTCGGTGACGACATGGATGGCCTGCGCGCATTCGGCCATGACGTGGTGACCCGCTTGACTGCCGATCTCGTTCAGACCGGTGCGCCCGGGCTGCACTTCTACACCATGAACCAGGCGGCCCCGGTCATCAACATCTGTCGCGATGCGGGATTGATGCCTTCGCAGCCTAACTAACTGTCGTTGGTTGCAGTCGGGTTCAATGCTATTGTCATCGATGCCACGTAAATTGACGGTTTGATACGTCGATCATGGCTGGATTGATTTCTTTTCATCAGTATTGACTTCGTATATCAAGACAACAGCATCGATAAGTGGCATCAATAAAATGCATTGAAAGGAGTGGGCCTCATGGGAACGTTTGCCATTGTTTTGTTGGTGTTGGCTGCGGCCACCATTTTCGCTGGCATCAAGCAGGTGCCGCAAGGCTCGATGTGGACCGTAGAGCGTTTCGGTCGCTACACCCGGACGCTCGAACCCGGTTTGAACCTGATCGTGCCGTACATCGATCGGATCGGTCGCAAGATCAACGTGATGGAACAGGTGCTCGACGTCGCGTCGCAGGAAATCATCACGCGAGATAACGCGATGATCAAGGTCGATGGCGTGGTCTTTTTTCAAGTGCTCGATCCGGCCCGTGCCGCCTATGAAGTGCACCAGCTTGATTATGCCATTCTGAACCTGGTGATCACCAACATCCGGAACGTCATGGGCTCGATGGATCTCGACGAAATTCTTTCCCGCCGGGACGATATCAATGCCCGTCTGCTGTCCGTAGTGGATGAAGCTACCTCGCCCTGGGGTACCAAAATCACCCGAATCGAAATCAAGGACATCACGCCACCTCAGGATCTGGTGGCGGCCATGGGACGCCAAATGAAGGCCGAGCGGGAGAAGCGCGCCAATATTCTGGAAGCCGAGGGCTTCCGGCAGGCAGCCATTTTGAAGGCCGAGGGCGAGAAGCAGTCGAATATCCTGAAAGCCGAGGGCGATCGGGAGGCGGCCTTCCGTGATGCCGAAGCGCGCGAACGCTTGGCACAGGCAGAAGCTTTTGCTACTAAGTCTGTGAGTGAAGCCATTGCCGCCGGTAATGTGCAGGCAATCAACTACTTTGTGGCGACCAAATACATCGAAGCGTTCCAGGCTGTCGCTACGGCGCCGAACCAGAAGGTCATCATGTTGCCGATCGAGGCAAGTAACATGCTCGGCTCGCTCGAAGGGATTGCCGAATTGGCGAAAGAAGCCTTTAAGGTCAATCCTAAGTAAATGCTGATTTATTCCATCCTTGGAATTAATCAGCTCGCTCATCGCGGTACACGCCCGCGATGGCTCTCACAAATCAAAGACTGACGTCTTTGTTCGTTTTGGGGGCATCCTGCCCCAAGCGGGAAGCGCTGAATAAATAAGCGCTTCCCCGAACGGGATGCTGAAAAACTCATCCATGAGTTTTTCAGCCCTGCCAAGTCCGGTACACGCCCGGACTTGGCAGCGATAAATCAATCACTTGCGTGATTGATTTTCGTGCGGGGCATCCATGCCCCGCGTTAGCAGGCTGCTGAAATAGATATTTCAGCAGCCTGCTAACGTCGCAGTTCATCGGCCACGTGGTAAACCGGAT
>NZ_DAIESY010000031.1:0-7011 GCF_027346185.1 Halothiobacillus sp. | reverse complement strand
GCAAAGGCTGCAAGCACCTGGACGCTATCCGCATCGCTGGCCAGTTGGTGCAGGTGTGCAATAAAGGGAAGAAGCCGATCAAGAAGTGTCCGAAATATCAGGAGGCAGAATGACCAGTACAAAGGTTGGAATGGATCGTCTGGACAATTGGGCGCGCTGGGGAAGGCGCGGAGAGATTGCAGCTATTTCATCCCACTTCTACGCGCCGAAAGCGGCGGTATGTGGGAATTACCTGCCGGATGCTGGTGATGTGTGGAATGACGGCAAGGTTGATGTCCCTCTGGATGAAGCTGATGCTGTTATCGTCGAGCGCCTGGTGATTGCGTTGCCAATGCAGATGAGGCTGGCCGTGACTCATTGGTACTTTGGCCGCCCGGCAACATTGGGCATCAGCCGGTACACATTGCGCGAATGGGTGGAGCAGGCTGCGCGAAAGTTGAGTGGAACGGGATTTGAAAAATAAGTTGCACATTTCCCAAAATCTGATATGATGTTCTGCGTGAGGGATTCGCTCGCCCATAATTTTCGTACACCGGCTCGCGTGAGTTTACCCGCAGTCGGTTTTTTTTCGTCTGAAAAGAAAAATGGAAATCGAACTCATAAAAACAGGGCTGCTGATTCCGTATGCAAGGAATAGCAGAACTCATGACGATGCGCAAGTCTCACAAATAGCCGCATCCATTAAAGAGTTTGGGTTCACAAATCCTGTGCTGATAGATGCCGACAACGGCATTATCGCAGGGCATGGTCGCGTCCTGGCAGCGCAAAAGCTGTCGCTTGAATTTGTGCCTTGCATACGGCTTGCACACTTATCAGAAAACCAAAAACGCGCATACATCATCGCAGACAACAAACTGGCACTAAACGCTGGTTGGGATGACGAAATGCTACGCCTCGAATTGGCGGAGCTCGAGGAAGATGGCTTTGATTTGGATTTGACCGGATTCTCGCTTGATGAGATTTCGGATTTGCAAATTGAAGAAATCGAAGAAGGTCTGACAGATGAAGATGCTGCGCCTGAATTAGCGCCGGAACCAGTTACCAAACTTGGTGATGTGTGGCTGCTTGGAAAGCATCGCGTGATGTGCGGCGATAGCACGAGCATTGATGATATGGCGCGCCTCACAAACGGCGTTTTGGTCGATATGCTTCTAACTGACCCGCCCTATAACGTGGCGTATGAGGGAAAAACAAAGGATTTTTTGACAATCAAAAACGACCAGATGGGCGACATCGACTTTCGCCAATTCTTGCGTGATGCTTATACCGCAGCAGATAGCGTGATGAAGCCAGGTGCTGTATTTTATATCTGGCACGCAGATTTGGAGGGATATAACTTCCGTGGCGCGGCTAATGATGCTGGTTGGGAAGTTCGTCAATGTTTGATATGGAAAAAACAGTCTTTCGTTCTTGGTCGACAAGATTATCACTGGCAGCACGAGCCGTGTCTGTACGGTTGGAAAGAAGGTGCTGGCCATCTGTGGGCGGCTGATCGCAAACAGACCACAATATTAGAATTTGATCGCCCGAGCAGAAATGGTGATCATCCGACGATGAAGCCTGTCGCACTGTTTGAGTATCAAATGCTCAACAACACCAAGGGCGGCGATATTGTGCTGGACAGCTTTGGCGGGTCAGGAACAACAATCATCGTAGCAGAAAAAAATGGCCGCGTTGGTTACGCAATGGAACTCGATCCAAAATATTGCGATGTAATCGTCAAACGCTGGCAGGAATTTACTGGCAAGCAAGCGGCACTTGAAAGTGATGGACGAACTTTTGATGAGGTGATGAGCTGTGGCATACAGTGACACAGAATGGGAAATAGTCCGCGCATTTTATGAACGCGGGCTTTCTTTGGCAGAGATTGTCGCAAGGCCAGAAGTCAATATCAAAGACCGCAGTTCTATCAGCAAGCGAGCAAAACAAGCTGGATGGATTAAAGGCGAAAAATCAACACTTGTGCAGGCTGAAGTAGAATCTAAACAAAAACTTGCTGAAATTGTTGAAAAAAAATCAACACTAAATTCAACAGAGCTTGAGATTCATAACATCATTGTTTCAGAGATGGCTCATGACAACGCTTTTTTCCGCAAAGCAAGTCTGATAATCGCACAGAAGGCGGTTAAAAAAGTGCAGTCCGAGGATTGCTCGATGATGGAATTAAAGGCGGCTCAAGAGTTGGTTGGTAAGGGCAAAGAGAATATTTACGGCAAATCCCCCGACACCGCCATCCAGATCAACAACGGCAACCAGCCGATAACCGAGATTCGGAGAACGATCATTGATCCTCGACATACCAACGGCGAGGGTATTTCTTCCGCTGACTGAGTCATCGCGCTACAAGGGCGCATGGGGTGGTCGTGGATCGGGCAAATCGAGCTTTTTCGCGGATCAGGTAATACTGGCTGCTGCCACTCGCAACGTGGACATTGTATGCTTACGTGAAGTGCAGCAAACGCTGGATGAGTCGGTCAAGAAGCTGCTGGAAGACAAGATCGAGTTGTTCGGACTTTCCGAACGGTTCGACGTGCAGCACAACAGGATTATCGGGCCATTCGGCAACCGCATAATCTTCATGGGCATGAAGGATCAGAATGCCCACAGCATCAAATCGCTGCAAGGTTACGGCATAGCCTGGTTCGAGGAAGCGCAGGCCATGAGCCACCGCAGCCTGGAACTGCTGAGGCCGACGATCCGAGAACCTGGTTCAGAGCTGTGGTTCAGTTGGAACCCGGACACTGAGGATCGGGCGATAGAGCAGTTTCTGCGTAGTGAAACGCTACCGCCTGATGCAATAGTGGTAGAAGCAAACTGGCGTGACAATCCGTGGTTTCCGCCAGAGCTGGAGGCAGAGCGCCAGCTTGACTTCAAGATGTTCCCGAAACGCTATAGGCACATTTGGGAAGGCGAGTTCGGTCAAGATGGCGATCCGTTCTTCCTTGAAGAAAACCTACTCCGCGACGGCCAACCTGTCCCGTACCCGACTCGCTGCGATACAGTATTCGCGATCATCGATACCGCGGTCAAGGATGGCCTGGAACATGATGGCACGGCGGTTGTGTTCTGCGCCAAAGATAGCCGCGCTGAGTCACCAATTACGATACTAGACTGGGACGTGATCCAGATTGAAGGCTATCTGCTTGAATCCTGGCTGCCGGGCATATACATGCGGCTGGATGATCTGGCAAAGCAAACGGGCGCACGCTACGGGTCTGCTGGGACGTGGATTGAGGATAAATCCACTGGTTCTGTGCTGATCCAGCATGCCAGCAATCGCGGCTTTACGGTCGAGGCAATCGATAGCAAGCTGACGGCATTGGGCAAGGAAGGGCGGGCAATCTCTGCCAGTCCGTACGTATACAAGGGCGAGGTAAAGCTCTCTGAGCATGCGTATAACAAGGTGACGAGCTATCGTGGTATGACCAGGAATCACCTGCTGGCGCAAGTGTGCCAATTCCGGATTGGTGTCAAAACTCCGCACACAATGGATTTGCTCGATGCATTTACCTATTCCGTGATGCTTGGGCTTGGCGATTCGAGCGGTTATTGATCTCAAAGTGGGAAAAAGTCAAAATCGCTCGTCGGGCGGTATCAATCAAAGTGGGAAACAATGACCAATCTGCACGCTATTTTGTGTGCAAAGTGGTAAACGGGGTAATTTATGGGATTTGACAGCGGCATTGACGGCGGCGGATATGCAAGCCTCGGGCTGTCGGATTACTCTGGCTCGGAGTTGATGGCGGTATTGACCGGCATGCAGGACATTCAGCCGGGGCAGTCGCCCAGTTACCAGGCATGCAAGACCCTGTACGCCTACCACCCGATAGCTTCCCGGATGGTGGACAAGCCGATTGAAATGGCGCTATCCCAGAAGCGTGAAATTACCGTTTCAAATGGCCCAGAAGAGGAATTGAAGCTGGCGTTTGACAAGGCTTGGCGCAAACTGGGCGTGGTCGGTGGCGATACGCTGATCTACCGCATTGCGCAAATCAGCCGAATCTACGGAATCGGCACGCTGGCGGTGAACGTGGTGGACGGTGGCACAAAGGCCAAAACCAACGAGCCGCTGCCAGACGACCTGTATCGTCATGATCTGGCGTTCTACATTTTCGACCCGCTGAATACCGCTGGCTCGCTGGTGCTGAATCAAGATCCGCATGCGGTTGATTTCATGCATCCCCGGCAGATTGCTGTCGGGTCAGAGTCGTGGAGCAATACAAAAGCGCTGGTGCTGATGCACGAGCAACCCATTTGGATTCAGTGGTCTGATTCGGCATTCGGGTTCGTCGGGCGGTCTGTGTACCAGAGGGCGTTCTACCCCCTCAAGACGTTCGTTGCATCGATGATTGCGGACAACCTCCTGCAAGAGAAGCTGGCGCTGCTGGTGCATAAAGCGAAGTCCCCCGGTTCGATCGTTGACCGTCGGGCGCTGAGTTGGTTCAGCCTCAAGCGTGAAGCGATCAAGGGAGCCAAAACCGGTAACGTGGTGCAGATTGGCGTCGAAGAGGATCTGAACAGCATCGACCTCGACCATGTGCATACCGCTGGCGAGTACAGCCGGAACAATTGCCTCAAGAACATCGCATTGGCGTCTGGCATGCCTGCCGTGCTGCTGAACGAGGAAACGCTGACCAGCGGATTTGGTGAAGGCACCGAGGATGCCAAGCAGGTGGCACGATACATCGATCGGGTGCGCATCGAGATTGATCCGGCGTACCAGTTTCTGGATGCCATCTGCCAGCGGTTGGCGTGGAATGAGGAATTTTACGCTGAGATTCAGCGCAAATACCCTGAGCAATATCGAAATCTGAGTTACGAAGCGGCGTTTTTGGACTGGAAAGACGGGTTTTCTGCTGAATGGCCGAATCTTCTGACCGAGCCAGACCATGAGAAAGCCAAAGCGGCTGAATCGCGCATCAAAACGGCTACCGATGTGGCTGACCGGCTGATTGCGATTGCCGATCCCGAAAACAAGGCCATCATCGCCGAATGGCTGGCAGGCGTGGTGAACAACGAAAAAGAGCTGGCGAACAATCCGCTGATGCTCGACATCGAGGCATTGGCCGCATACGAACCGCCCATGATGCAATTGGGTGAACCTGATGCCGCAGCAGAGTGACCTGCAGCGCGAGCTGACCGAGGCTGTCCGTGAGTTTTCGACAAACGGATTCCGTTCGGCAGAGCAGTTGCAATTCTGGATTGCCAGACTGCGCAGGATTCTGACCGGCCAGCAACAGGTCAGCGCATCGCAGGTTGCGAGCGCCGTATTGCGCGGCGTGTACCGCAAGGCCGTTACTGGCGGCATCAAAAAATATCATCCCGGAATCAGCGTCAGGACAATCGAGGATATCGAACCCCGGCTGCGCCCGATCCTGCAAGCCCGGATATTCGCCAGTGCTGACCTGATCAAGCTGAACCGCGAACAGGCCATTGAAACCACATTGCGGCGGTTCAGTGGATGGGCAAGTGCGCAGACCGGCTCCGGTACTGAAGTACGAGAGGCTAAAGCGCATATCTACAAGAATCTACGGCAATCTAACTATGAAGAACGCCGGATGATGATTGACCAAGGGCACAAGCTGCTGGCTAGCATCAATCAGACTGTTGCCGAAGGGTCAGGGGCGATAGCGGTAGAGTGGCATTCGCACTGGCGGCAGGCTGGGTATGATTACCGACCAGACCACAAAGAGCGCGACGGCAAAATCTACCTGCTGCGCAATTCATGGGCGCGTGAGCAGGGATTCGTCAAGCCGGGTGCGAATGGGTATTACGACGACATCACTCATGTGGCAGAAGAGCCATACTGCCGCTGCTTTGCAAGTTATCTGTACTCGCTCCGCCAGCTGCCCAGCGACATGCTGACCCAAGCTGGACGTGACAAAATCGAAAGCGTGAAAAATGCCATCAGTTAGCGCCAAACAACACCGGCTGATGGAATGCGCAGCTCACAATCCGGGCGGCTGCGGTGGCGTGCCTGAATCTGTCGGCAAGGAATTCGTGAAGCACGATTCGGTGCCAGAGCAGCGAACCGAGATGGACATTGCCAAAGCCATGCGTGACGGTGAACTGATCAGCCCGCAGCGCATCGGCCAGATGTGGCTATTTGATCTGCGAGTAACTGGAACTGGTGTCAGTTACCGGCAATCGCTGGATGAGTACGTCTACCGTCCGCCGGAACTGTATCTGACGGATGAGTTTCTGGAGCGATGCAACGGTGTCCCGGTGATATTCGACCACCCGGAAAAAGGCATGCTGGATACCGAGGAATACCGGCAGCGTGCAATCGGCAGCCTGATGCTGCCATACATTCCACAGCGCAATGATGATAAGCATCTCACTGATGAGGTGTGGTCGATTGCGCGAATCTATGACGGGGATGCGGCTGAACTGATGCAGACCAGCCACATTTCCACGTCTCCCGCAGTCGGGCTAAACGCTGCGGGTAATTCGAGGTCCGTCACGCAGGATGACGGCTCGACATTGCTCATCGAGGATAAGCCACCGATCCTGGATCACCTCAGTGTTTGCGAGGTTGGAGTTTGGGACAAGGGCGGCGAGCCACGAGGCGTTAATTTCTGACTGATCCAAAGGAGTAACACATGACCACCGAAGCCGAAAACAAGCTGCGCGAGCATGAACATGCCGGCACCGAATCGCGGAAAGACAGCGAGGAAATGCCGGTCTGGGCTGCCGACATGATGAAGAAGTTTGATTCCCTGCATAGCCGTTTCGACGCGTTCGAGCGGAAAGACAGCAAGGATGAAGGCAAAGACCCCACTCTGACCACCGAAGGCAAGGTCAAGAAGGATTCCGAGAAAGCTGCCGAAGGCGAAGAAAAGGCCGCCGAGAAAGAATCCAAGGCCGAAGCCAAGGAAGAACACAAAGCCGCCGAAGCCATCAAGGAAGCCGAAAAGGACAACCGCAAGGAACAGGAAGATGAGCGCAAGGCCGAACGTGAAGATCGCGCTCGTGCTGATGCTGCCCTGTCTGCCCAGAATCGCGAACTGC
>NZ_DAIESY010000163.1:0-4201 GCF_027346185.1 Halothiobacillus sp. | reverse complement strand
CCAACAATTCCTGGTGACGGCCCGCCGTGTACAGGGACGCCAGACAGGCACTGGTGCCCTTGAAGAATCCATGGCCAGGCGCCTTAGGGCTCCAAACATTTTTAACAATGGGCATGAACTCATCGGCCCAGTGCGATGCCAACTCCGGGGTCACGCATAGCTCGCCCCAGTAGTCGCCCAGCAGTTCAATGTAGGGGATCCTGTCGTCCTGGAACGCTTGCCACAGGCGTTCCATCCAACGCTGGCGCAATGATGCGTCGACGTCTGCCTTGGCGATGAGGGGCACCAGTGTCTCGATGGCCTTGTTGACCGCCGAGCCCAAGGTGCCAGAAGAACTATCGACTTGTTCCAGCGCAGGCGAGAGCTTTTCCAACAGAGAGACAGCGCCTTCAGCCGCAAGCACTGGTTCCTGGCGTCCGACCAGTTTGATTTCCGCGAGGGCTTCCTTGATACGCTGGATCGGCGTGTCTGATCGCCAGCCGAAAGCGTGGCGGCGGAAACGGGTGCTGAACTGCCATTTGTGCGCGCTCATGGTCGATGCCTCATCTGTTACCGCACAGGGTATTGGCCATTGCGGACGAATCGATCAAAGGTGTCCTCCTCAGTTTCTTCGTCATCATGCTGAGGTCGTTGCCATTCAGCGTCGGGCATCAACAACAACGTCAGTGTGTAATCGTACTGGCCTGCCGCTCGGGTCATTTCGGTAATCGGCATGCCGGAAGGCTCGCGAGAAAACCAGGACTGCGCACGGCCAGTCCGATTATCAACCATGTCAACGGCGCTGTAGCTATGCGCCAGCGCATCGCGAGACAGTTCAATGGTGTTCCTGCGTGTCGCAAAGTAAGCGCCCGACTTCAGCGCTGCCATATTCGACTTGGCCCACAGCATATGATCATCACGGCTAGCCACCAGCACGGCGCGTTTGGGCGCAACTTCTATCCAGCGTAATGCTGCAGCAGCCAAGGAGACGCCATACCTGTCTGCGCAATGTCCCAACAGATCGAAACTGATCTGTTGGCCATCAACCTGGCGTCGAAAATCGTCCAGTGGCATCAACAATGTCGATGCGAACAGATCCGACTCAGCCTCGATGTCCCGTTCGTTGTTGTCACCCGTTTCGATGTCACCGTCACCACACTCAAAAAGATCCTGCTGATGGCGATGCAGGATGTAGTGACCGAACTCATGCGCGATCGTGAAACGCTTGCGACCTTCTGAATGAGTGGCGCTGTTGTAGAGGATCAACCACTTCGACCGCGTCTTGTTCGCTTTCAGCAAACCATCGAAACCGTCCAGATCTTCGCCTTGAACCTTGTCGATCGGCGAATCTGCAAAACATTGACGCGAATACTCCAGCGCCAGATCATCTACTTTGACCGGAAATCGTTCAGCGCCAAGTACCGCGTTGAGCATGGACGAGATACGGTTGGCCTCGGCCATGGGCTTTTTCGCATCCGTCATTCGTCTTCCCATGCGTCAAGAATCTTTCGGATCTTTTTCTTGTCCGGCTCGGACATGGCTTTGAACTTGCGAAAGAACGCTTCATCGAGCACGACCTCGTCCGGTGTGGCCGAGGACTCAGTGAGCAGGAATTCAGTAGTAACCTCGAGTGCCACCGCAATCTTGCTGATCTTCTCAGCCGACGGTTTTGGCTCGTCCTTGTTCTCCAGCTCCCAGATGTAGCTCTTGCTGGATTCGGTCAGTTCTGCCAGTTGTTCAAGGCTCAATTTTTTCTGCTTCCGCAAGGTGCGGATCTTGTCACCCAAAGGTGAAGGCACGTGTCTCTCCTGAATCTCTTGAATCGGGCCGCAAATATAACACAATACCGAACGAATCCGTAACTGCTTGACAAACCCATCATCGCTTTGAAATAATCATAAATGTTCGGCACACAGAACGCAATCGGTCTACACACCCCCAACAGGAAAAAGGGGCCGCCCGGGCTGGATTTCACCCGCTAAACACTTCAAGAAGGGGAATGACAATGAACGATGCTGAAAATCTATCCAAACTGCTCGGCCACATATCGCCGACCATCTTCCGCGATTTCATGGTCGACAAGTTCAAGGTGCCCTTGCCCGAATTGGACAAGAAGCAGGGCAAGCGTGAGCAGCGAGAAGGGATGACTGCGGTTCTCTCCGCCCTCGGGGTGAAGGAACGGCAACAACTGGAAGAAATGGCGGAGCGTATCGTTCTGCTGTCCGATGGCCCTGGCCAGGATGTGATCGACGGTTTCCGTGACGCCATCTTCGATGAGGAAAGCTTGAAAGAATTCATGGCGATCAACAATCAGTACGAACGCGCCTTGTGGTTCTACCTCAACGAGGCCGGGCTGTTCGAGGAAGCACTGAATGCCAGGCAGGCCGACGTATTCCGGCAAAGCTCATTCTGTTACTCCGGGTTTATTGCGCCCAAAAATCTGGCCGTGATGGATGATACTTCATCCCGGCTCGTCTTCCACCAGTCCATCGCCAAGCAGTTCGGTTGCTCAGAAGACGTCGTGGCGGTCCAGATCTTCAAGCGGCTGCGGCCGGATACGCATACTGGAGAGGACGTCGACCTCTACCAGATCAGCGTCCATCACAACCGACCGCCGGAAATCATCGATTGCGTCCAGGCCAGTGAACTGGTTTCGCAGGAGGTGATCCGGGCCGTCTCGTCCCACATCACCTACGAGCCGGCCAACGGGCATCTGGAGGTCCTGTCCAAGAATACTGACGGTCGCGAGGCACTGGCGCGCACCGTCGCCGACTGTCTGCTGAAATCGCCCATTACCGGAACCAAGATTCCATTGAAGCAGTACGATTATCAGAGCCTCGCCGCACTGCGCACTTTCGACATCTGCGGGGAGAACGTGGCCTCGGCAAAGGTGATTGAGCTCGGCTACACGGTTTCAGACCATCGGTCGCTGCTCGTGAAGATCGGGGCGAGGGATAACGACGACATCTATACCGCCTCCAGGTCGCTGATCAACTCCACGTTTGATTTCCGTCAGCACCACCTGAACTACGCCAAGATCTCCGTCCGCACCAGGAAGGTCGGCAAGGAACGGGCGCGAACGATCCCCATCGTCCTGCGTGAAGACAACCTGTGCAACATCAAGACCAAGCGAGAGAAGGATCGTGCCCTCTGCGACCGGCTTCTGGCCAAGTGGCTTCTGATAAAGGAGATCGGTAATGTCGTCGAAACGGTTGCCGACCCGATCGCTGCTTGACCTGATTGATCTGTTCGAGCGATCGATCCAGTCGATTTCCGATCTGGAAGGCCAGCGACTGCAGGGCGTTCCCGGTTGGGACGTCATCGGTAGAACGTCCCTGACCGCACCTGACATCGGCGAGTGGACGGAGTGCATCGGCTACGCCGGTCACTATCCGGCTCCGTGCGATGGGGATCGCATGCAGGTGGAACTCACCGAAGGCGACGACTCTGCACGCTACCAGTATCGCTGCCCCGAGACCTTCCGGAAAAAGTACGTTCCAGCCGAGATGGTGACGATCTACGCCGTGTCGCGGGACAGGCTACTCAATATGATCGCCGACCTGCTGGAAGTACCGCAGGTATTGAGGAGTGGTATCGAACGCCCCGCAATCCAGGGTGTACTCTGGCATCTGGGCAAGGCCCGCATCGGCCCGGCGATGGTCGATATCTGGTTCACCCGTGCCCTGGCCGAGACCGTCGATCAGGTGTTCCGCCACTTTCAGTCTACGGCAGTGCCCGAGCAGGGATTGATCCTCACGTCCGGAGCACCGCTACCAACCTTTGTCCGACCTCCCCGCAGTTACCGGTTTGCGACCATGCAACAGGTGTTGGTGGACTATGTGCCACAGCCCTGCATCGACATGACACTTTTGCATCGCATTTTGAGCCTGCCCGCCGACGGAGTTTTGCCGCCAGTGATGGCGGTGCACTTTGACGAGGTCGGCAACGTACTGACCATCCGCACCAAGAAAAAGCCCTGGCCCATCAAAGGGGTCCGCCAGGCTGCCGCCGTCAGGTACATGTACGAGCAGGCTCAACTCGACCGCTGGTTGCTTGATGCTGGAGAGATCCTCACAGCAGCTTATCCCGACAAGCAGGTCGGCAAGAGCCAGCGGATGCAGAACATCTTCAGCGGAAATGAAGAGTGGAAGGAATACATCTGCAATCCGCAAAAGGGGAAGTACTGCTTCTGCCTCGACTGATCCAGCACCGCTCCCCGTCA
>NZ_DAIESY010000144.1:0-16673 GCF_027346185.1 Halothiobacillus sp. | reverse complement strand
AGGGTTCGGCGAACTTGGTGCCGTAGCGCCAGCTCAGCGAGGTGTCACTCCAGTCGGACGCCTGGGCGGCTGTGCCCAGGGCCATACTTAGGGCGAGCGTGAGCGCGAGTTTTCTGGGGAGGGTCGGAGCGGCCATTGCAGCTATCCCAGATGAGCGACGAGCAGATGGCAGAGGGGATGTGGTGAGCCGTTGTATGTGTTGAGTTGGCATCGTTGATTTCCTTGTCTTTCGCTAAAGGGTGGGTACAGTGACCAAGTCGATCTGTTGCATGCAACGATGTATGCACTGATTGTGCCATAATGAGTTAATATTTCATATCTGTTTGTAATTAAAAATAAATATGCGATTTATACGACGATTTTACGTCCTGCTTCTCATCTCGGTGTGTGTGAAAACGAAGCATTTTGGTGCAATAAGGTGTGAGTCTTGTGCTGGTTTAGTGCATTTTTTGCCAATACTAACCGCTGTTTCTGTTTGGCACCCGACCGGCCCGTCACATAGGGATGGTCTCGAGTGACCTTATAAGCGTAGACTGGGCTGAAATTACCTATACTCGGACCGGAAATTTTCTTAATAGCGATCACTCCGCATGAAGCAATCTGCTGAACAGACCACGTTAAAACCTGTCGCGACGAAGTATGTGTACGACGCGTTGAAAGAAAAAATTCTCAGTTTCGAAATCTATCCGGGCAGCCGGGTGACGGAATCGGAGCTGGCGGATTTGTTTATGGTGAGTCGAACGCCCGTTCGCGAAGCGCTGCTCCGGTTGGAAAGCGAAGGCTTCCTGACCATCCGGCCGAAACAAGGCTGTTTCATCAAGCCGATCAACATTGAGGAACTGGGCGAGTACTACGGCGTGCGTACTGCGCTTGAAGTGGCGGCGGTCGAAGGGGCTTGCCATTACATGCCGGAAAGTGAGTTGCAGCAGCTGCTGCATCTGTGGTCGCCCGACCAGGCATTGGTGGAGCACAGTGCCGATCAGATGGAAGATAAGGATGAGTCATTTCATATTTCGTTGGCATTGGGTAGCGGGAATTCGACGCTCGTTAAATATCTTCAGGACGTCAATGATCACATCCGCATCATCCGTCGCGTGGATTTTCAAGATGAAGAGCGCGTCAAGCGAACCTATGCCGAACATCACGCCATCATCGAAGCGATTGTGGGTCGCGAGGTCGATAAGGCCCGTAACCTGATGAAACGTCACATCCAGCGCAGCCAGGACTTCGCCAAAACCCTCACACTGACTCAATTGGCGAAAAAGAAGGCCGGCGGCAGCCGTTTCGAAAGGTCATAAGCGTCTCGATTATTTCTGTCGGTAGGCGTAGGTTTGATTGAAGCGGGACGTGATCCAGTCATCCGAAAAGATGGGCTCATACCGGCACGGCATTTCGGGCGTCACGCACGAGGGGAAGCACTCCACCCGGGTTTTCGTATTCGGTTCGAGAAAGAAGGGGATCGAATAGCGATCGACACCCAGCGGTGGGATGACCCGGTGCGGCGTCGACTGGAACACATCGTTGCTCCAGCGCTGCATGAGATCGCCAATATTCACCACCAGCATGTCCGGTTCGTAAGGCACGCGAATCCAGTCCTGCCCTCGGGGTTTGACCTCAAGCCCGCCCACGGCATCCTGCGCCAGCAGGGTCAGGCAACCATAGTCTGTGTGGACTCCGGCACTGATCTGACCTTTATCGGTGATCGGTGGGTAGTGAATCATGCGCAGCACACTGGTCTGGTCTTCGAACAGCGGGTCGAAGTAATCGATCGGCAGTTCCAGCGACACGGCCATCAGCGCCAGCAGATTTAAACCCGTTTCGCTCAACCGCTGGTAATGCCGTTCGACAATCTCCTTGAAACCCTCAAATTGAGGATACTGGTTGGGACCGTAGAAGGGATCGCCAGCACGCATTTTTGGATGGGTCGCATCCAGATCGCGGGACATGTCGAAGGTTTCCTTGAAATCCGCCGGCGTTTCAGGCGACAACTGCTCCGCGCCAACCTTTCCATAACCCCGATGGTGCGACGAGTTTTCGATACTGATGCGCATTTTCTCTTCAAGCGGTAGAGCAAAAAAACGATGGGCCAGCGTGAATATATCCACGAACGCTTCCGTGGATAGACCGGTGTTCTTCACGGTGAAAAACCCGATATCGCGGCAGGCGCGATGAAGTTTTTCGGCTTCCATGCGCACGGCTGGGGTGATCGTTCTGGCTTGCGCAACAGAGGGGTCGATTAACGGCAGCATGATTGGTTCTCCCTAATCGGTTGGGTCTGAGCGAATCTAATAGGCGCTTGGGTCTGTTTGAATCAATAGGCGATCTTGTCTGGTTTTGCGCGCCATTCGTTGAATGGCAGGATTGCTTCCTTTTCCAGCAGGCGAATGGTCGGAATTTGGCGGTCCGGGATGTCCTTGTCGATTTCCTCATACAGGAAGGCATCGTCAAACCCGATATCGGCAGCGTCCTGACGCGAGTTGGCATAATAGATCCGATCCAGCCGCGCCCAGTAGATGGCGCTCAGGCACATGGGGCAGGGCTCGCAACTGGTATAAATCTCGCAGCCCGACAGATCAAATGTGTTCAATGCCTGACAGGCGGCACGAATGGCGCTGACTTCAGCGTGCGCAGTAGGGTCGTTAGCAGAGGTGACCTGATTGAAGCCGGTGGCGATGACTTTCCCATTGCGGGCGATCACGGCACCGAACGGGCCGCCGAAGCCGGCAATCATTTTTTCTCGAGATAACTCGATGGCTTGACGCATGAGTTGTTTTTCTTGCTCGTGCACGGCGCAGTCACACATGGTTGATGGCTCTCTGGTAGGGGGTGATGTGTTTTTCGGCGGCATCACTGTGCAAAATTAAAATTTGGGCACAGACCGAGGCTGCGATGACGGCAGGGGATTTGCCCTGGATTTCTGGCAGGCCGATGGGGCAGGTGAGCCGGGCGATCTGCGCCGGGGTGAGTCCACGGTTCTTGAACTGGCGTTCGAAACGGATTTTCTTGGTCTTCGAACCGATCAGCCCGCAATAACGGAACCGACCGTGGCGCAAGATGGCCTCAACGATGTCGAAATCGAGTTGATGGCTGTGGGTCAGCACGAGAAAGGTGGTTCGATCCGTGCCGCGATCCACATAATCCTGCCAGTCGGTAGTGCAGATTTTTTGGACATTGGCGGTCGTGGCGAAGCCCAATTGTTCGCCGCGGCTATCAATGAGCGTTATATCGGCATCCAGGTTCTGCAGGCTATGGATCAGCGACTGACCCACGTGTCCTGCTCCAAAAATAACGATATCCAGCGCCCGCGGGGCAATGGGCTCGATCAATACCGTGCGATCGGTTTCGCGTTGCCGCTGGTCAGCAGTCGGCGGTGCCAATAACACGGTTCGCGTTCTTTCGGCCAGATTGGAGATCAGCCAAGTGGGGCGGTGTTCGGCTGTCATCGCGCCACTGGTATCGAGGATTGCTGCCAGTTGATTGAGCCAGACGCACTGTTGTGGCCGGATTTTCTCGAATACCAGTTGCACTACGCCGCCACAGCATTGATCGAAGCGCGGCGTCAGCGGTGTGCGGTGCTGGGTGAGTGTGTGAAACGGTGCCATATCCGTTGGTTGGCTCAGTAATTCACGCGCGTGCTGAATGGCAAAGAACTCCAGATGGCCGCCGCCGATGGTGCCTTGCGTACGCTGCGGGAAGACGGCCATGTGTGTGCCTTCTTCCCGCGGGGAAGAGCCCTTGACAGCGCCGACGCTGACCAGCACGAAGTCCTCTGGCTGGTTGTTCAGGCGGGCGAGGGCGGTCCAGTCAAGCATGGATAAGCGCCTGCTCAGGTTTGCATTCCAATTCACGCAATTTCTCGCAAGCCATCAACACGCGTTCCGGCGTGGCCGGTGCGTCGATCTGCGGGTGGTGTCGGTAATCCGCTAGGCTCGCCACGGCGTCGTTCAGCGCGTTGAACACGCTGATGCCGAGCATCAACGGCGGTTCACCTACGGCCTTGGAGCGGTAGACAGATTCTTCGCGGTTCGGATCACAGCGCAGGTGAATGTTCATGATTCTTGGCCGATCACCGCAGGCTGGAATTTTATAAGTGGACGGCGCGTGGGTACGCAGGACACCGCGCGCGTCGTACACCAGTTCTTCGGTTGTCAGCCAGCCCATGCCTTGAATAAATCCACCCTCGACCTGACCCGTATCAATCGCCGGATTGATGCTGGCGCCGCAGTCGTGAACGATGTCCACGCGATCGACCTTGTATTCGCCCGTTAAGGTATCCACGGTGACTTCCGACACGGCGGCACCGTAGGCGAAATAGAAGAACGGGTGCCCCTTGCCGGATTCCGCATTGAAATGGATTTTCGGCGTGCTGTAGAAGCCGGTCGTCGAGAGCGAGATGCGGGCGAAATAGGCTTTCTGGATCAGCACGTTGAACGCGATCAGCTGGTCGCCCACGGTAACGCCCTCGGCAGTGAAGCGAACCGTCGCCGCATCGACCGAATAGTGCTCCGCGGCAAATTCGGTCAGCCGCCCCTTGAGAATGAGCGCCGCATTGCGCGCAGCCTGCCCATTCAAATCGCAGCCGCTGGAGGCGGCGGTGGGCGAGGTGTTCGGCACCTTGTCGGTTGTGGTGGCCGTGATCTTGATGCGCTCGATGTCTACCTGGAATTCTTCCGCCACGATTTGTGCAACCTTGGTGAACAGGCCCTGGCCCATTTCCGTGCCGCCATGGTTGAGGTGGATACTGCCATCGCTGTAGATGTGCATCAGCGCACCTGCCTGATTGAGGTGCGTTGCGGTGAATGAGATGCCGAACTTCACCGGCGTCAGCGCAAGACCCTTCTTCAAATAGGTGTTTTCCCGATTGAACTGCTTGATTTGCGCGCGCCGCGCCGCGTAGTCGGCCTTCATTTCCAGCTCGGCTGTGATCTCCGGCAGGATGTTATCGGTCACGGTCATGTAGTACGGCGTCACGTTCCGGCCTGCCGGATCGTCCGCTGGGCCGTAGTAGTTAATCTTACGCACATCGAGCGGGTCTTTGCCGACCTGATAGGCGATCTCGTCGATCACCCGTTCGATGGCGACCATGCCCTGTGGCCCGCCGAATCCACGAAAGGCCGTGTTGGACACGGTATGGGTTTTGCAACGATGGGACACGATCGACACGTTTTCGAGGTAATAGGCATTGTCCAGATGGAACATGGTGCGATCGTTGATCGAACCGGACAGATCGGCCGACATGCCGCAGCGCGAAGCCGCTTCAAAGGCGATGGCCTGGATACGCCCCTGCCCATCGAAACCGACGTCATAACGGATGAGATAATCGTGGCGCTTGCCGGTGATGGTCATGTCGTCGTCGCGGTCGAGCCGCAGCTTGCTTGGGCGCCCGGTGTGGTGCGTCACCAGCGCAGCGATGCTCGCGAACAGCGCGGGTTGGGATTCTTTGCCGCCGAAGCCGCCGCCCATGCGCCGCACTTCGACATTGATGGCGTGATCCGGCACGCCAAGCACGCGGGCGCAACAATGCTGGATTTCGGTGGGGTGCTGGGTCGAGCTAAAGATCTTAAGATCACCATCCTCACCGGGCAGCGCCAGGGCGATATTGGATTCGAGATAGAAATGATCCTGCCCGCCGATTTCGATTTCACCCTGAAGCCGTTGTTCGGCCTTTGCCAGGTACGCTTCGGGTTCGCCGCGCCGGAAGGTTTTGGTCGGCAACACATAGGAATTGGCCGCGAGGGCATCGCGCACGGTGATAAGCGCGGGCAGCGGCTCGTAGTCGATTTGGGCCAGCGCGGCGGCTTTGCGGGCAATGTCGATGTGTTCCGCGGCGACGGCAAACAACGATTGCCCCACGTACTCAACTAGCCCGTCGGCAAAGATCGGGTCGCCCTCGATCACCGCGCCGAAATCGTTTTTTCCGGGCACGTCACGCGCCTGAATGACGGCCACCACGCCGGGAAAGGCTTTGACCGCGTCCAGATCGAGCTTGATAATTTTCGCATGCGCCTGCGTGCTCTGCGCGATGTAGATGTGCAGCAGGTCGCGGGGTTCGGGCAGGTCATCGGTGTACAGCGCCTCGCCACTGACGTGCTTGACGGCGCTATCGTGTTTGACCGACGCGCCGACGCCTGAGCTGACGTGTGCTGCGCGGATTTGTCCCGCCGTAATGCCGTGGATGGGTTCATGCATGGATCAGCCCTCCGGTGTACGAGATTTGCGTTGCTTGGGTGGGGCTCTGCTGTTGTATGAAAAATTTCTTCAACAGGTTCACAGCCACCGCGAGGCGGTATTCCCGAGATGCACGGAAATCGCTCAGCGGTGTGAAATCATCCCCCAGCCGTTCGGCGGCGGCATATACGGTCGCTTTATTCCACGGCTGGTTCAGCAAGGCCTGTTCGCAGCGGGTCGCGCGCTTGGGCGTGGCCGCCATGCCACCGAAGCACAGGCGTGCCTCACGAACTTGTTGCTGCTCGTCAAGTTCGATGTAGAACGCGGCGCTCACGCTGGAGATGTCTTGCTCGAATCGCTTGGAAATTTTGTAGACGTTCATCAAGACGGCGTCAGACTTCAACAAGGGAATGCGGACGCACTCGATGAACTCGGTCGGCTGGCGATCCTGCTTGCCGTAGGCGATGAAATAATCTTCGAGCGGCAGATGGCGTTGCCCGCCCTGACGGGTCAGTGTGATCTCGGCATTCAATGCAATCAGCACTGGCGGCATGTCGCCGATGGGCGAGCCGTTGGCGATGTTGCCGACAACGGTGCCGGCGTTGCGAATCTGGGTCGAGCTGTGCCGGTACAGGTATTCCTCAAGCCGGGGAAAATGCCGAATCAGTGCAGGCAATGCCTCAGAGTAGGTGACGGCCGCGCCGATTTCAAGCTGGCCGTCTCGAATCTCGATCCGCTTGAGCGCCTCGATACCGCCGAGATAAATCACCGTGTCCAACGTCTTGTGCTGTTTGGTGACCCATAGGCCGATATCGGTGCCGCCTGCCAGCAAGGTGGCGCCCGGCAGTTTGGCTAGGGCATCGGTCAGCGCCGGGATGGAATCCGGTTGAATATAGGTTTGGCCGGCCTGAGTCAGTGTTTTGCTGGTCTGGGGCTGAATCGCCTTGAGTTGGGCGATGGTGTTCGCTTCCTCCTCATTCAATGCCTGGATTAATTTTCGGGGCATTGACTGTTCGGCCTGCGCAAGCCAAGTTTTCCCCGCCTCTATGATCGGGCCGTAGCCGGTGCAGCGGCACAGATTGCCTGCGAAAACTTGCGTGAGATGGGTTGTCACCACCTCGTCCGACTGGGGTTCCGGCAGCTCATCAAGCCTGTGCAGCCGGTTTTGATATTCAGCGAAACCCGACATGACAAAACCCGGTGTGCAGAACCCACATTGCGAAGCATGGCTATCGACCATGGATTGCTGCACCGGGTGCAATTCATTACGAGCCGTCTTGAGGTCTTCGACCGTCAAGAGTTGCTTGCCGTCCAGCGTCGCCAGAAAAACGATGCAGGCATTGACGGCGCGATAGTGCAGGCGATCATCCACCACTTCAGCGATTACCACCGTACAGGCGCCGCAGTCACCTTCGGCGCAGCCTTCCTTGGTACCGATCCGCTTTTTTTCTTCGCGCAGATAATTTAAGACGGTCAGAGTGGGCTTAACCGATTCGAGTTCGATCAATTCCTGCCCCAAAAGAAAACGTAAGGTATTCATACTTAACTGCCCCGATACGTGCTGTAGCCGAATGGCGATACCAGAAGCGGCACGTGGTAGTGATCCTGCGTGTTTGAGATGCCAAAACGGATCACGATCTGATCCAGAAACAGCGGGTCGGGCAGGTTGGCATGATGTTGACGAAAATAGTTGCCCATCTCGAATACCAGTTCATAAACGCCGGTAGTGAAGGCCCCACCGCTAAGCATGGGCGCGTCACAACGACCATCCGCATTTGTGATGTGGGTTGATAGATACTGCTGCTGATCATCAACCCGCTTGTGCAGATGCAGCCGCACGCCCGCCGCGGGTTTGCCGAGACTGGTATCGAGAATATGAGTGGTGAGTGCGCTCATCTGGACCTTCTTGTTTCGCAGTTTTGATTATATTGTGAACAATCCTAGAACAGTTTCTGTCATTTCCAAAGTGAAAATTTTGAGTTTGCAGCACAATCAGTGCTTGCATTAGCTGCTTGTACGTCATGCTTTATTTGGTTTCAGAGGCTGGTTGACATCTGAAAATCAAGGAAGAGCCTTTGCTTATGATGGGTTTCGCAATCAGGATGCCTCTCTCGAATTATCCCGTGCGCCTCGCAAATAATTGTGTACAATCATGTGCACAAGTTTGCTTTTGTTACTGAGAGTGGTGATGAATATCCAGCAGGGTGTATTGCAAGAACTGAATCTGAGTTCGGTCGGGGTTGCCGATGTTCGCCTGCGTGGGCTGCGGGTCGGCGTCAAGGATCTGTTCGATATCGCGGGCATACCGACTTCGGCAGGTAATCCGGACTGGCTGGCGACACATGCAGTGCCTGAACATACGGCGCCTGCGGTTCTGCAGCTCATGCAAGCCGGCGCACACATTGTGGCCAAAACCATAACGGATGAGTTGGCCTACAGCCTCAACGGTATCAACACGCACTACGGAACACCCATTAACGCGGCTGCACCGGAGCGGTTGCCGGGTGGCTCAAGCAGTGGTTCAGCGGCGATGGTTGCCCATGGACTAGCCGATATCGGTCTGGGAACGGATACCGGGGGGTCGATTCGCGTGCCGTCCAGTTACAACGGGTTGTTCGGTTTGCGGCCCACGCATGGTGTGATCCCGGTCGAACACGTAGTGGGGCTGGCGCCGTCGTTCGACACCGTGGGCTGGATGACTCGGGATCTGTCCACCTTGGCCGATGTCGCCGAGGTGCTGTTGCCCGAACAGCAGCGGGTCGTGTTCACGCAATTGTGCATCCTAAAGCCACAGATTAATGGCTTGGGCGATTGGCCTTCCCGCGCCAGTGATTTGCTGTCAGCGGCCGCCCCTCTGTTCGAAACGATTCATGAGATTGAGGTTCCTGAGTCTTTCCTGCAGTGGGCGAGCCAGACGTTCCGTATATTGCAAGGTGCCGAAATCTGGCAGACACATGGTGAATGGGTGAGCACTGTTCATCCGACATTCGCCGCGGATATCAGCGAACGGATGGCTTGGTGCCGGTCGATCACACCGGCACAGATCGAGCAGGCAGCGTGTGATCGTATCGAGATCATTCGGACTCTGTCGCATTGGCTTGAGGGTGAACATACCGTGGCGATCTTGCCGACCACACCCGGTGCCGCGCCGTTGCTGACCGAATCGGCGGACCGTCTGGCGGATTATCGCGTGGCCTTGATGGGGTTGACGGCCTTGGCGGGATTATCGTCGCGTCCTCAACTTCATCTGCCGGTATTGAGCGATCAGGGCGCGCCCTGGGGCCTATCGTTGATTGGCGACAGAAACACTGACCATTCGTTGATTGGCTTGGCGCATAGACTAAGGAATCTCCGCACGAATCCATCAATGGCTTCTTGCAGAAACGGGCTTTCGCCAGCTACGCGTTCACAAGCCGGTACACGCCCGTCTTGTGCTCCGCATTTCAATGACTTGCGTCATTGAGCGGCAGGGCATCCATGCTCTGCAAGGGAAGGTCTGCGTTTGTGCAGACCTTCCCAAACGGGATTGGTTCATGCTTAATGCTGCGTTTGCCTTGGCGTATCGTCGCGGCATTTCGTTTTCTCTACCCAAACCGAACGCTCGTTCTACCAATCGCCAGGATGTTTTTATATGGACGCTCTGATCGCTTTTTTACCCTTTGCCGCTTTGCTTGCGGTTACCGGTGTCGCGGCCGGATTGTTGGCCGGCTTACTCGGGGTGGGTGGCGGCATCGTTATGGTGCCCGTGTTGTTTTTTATTTTTCAGGCCATGGGTGTCCACTCGCTGGACGCGATGAGTATGGCAACGGGCACGTCCCTGGCCGGGATGATTCCGACAGCCATCTCTTCCGTGCGTGCGCATCACCGTAAGGGGAATGTGGATGTCGGGATTTTTCGGACGTGGTGGGTGTTTATCCTGATCGGCGTCATCACCGGCAGTGTGTTGGTCACCCAGTTCCGGAGCCGTTGGTTCGTGGTGCTGTTTGCGTTGATTGCGCTGTTCGTGGCCGTGCGGATGTTTCTGCATAAAACCGGCGCGGTGCAGGTGTTGCCCCGGATGATCTGGCAGCGGATATCGGCATTCATTCTAGGGCTGTTGTCGGTTATGTCCGGTTTGGGTGGCGGCACGATTGGCGTGCCCTTGTTGAGTCGCTTTCATGTGCCCGCGCATCGGGCAGTCGGTACGGCGGCCGCGTTTGGTTTCGTGATCGCCATCCCCGGTGCACTGGTGATGTTGGTTTTGGGCCAATCCCCGGCGGATGCCCCGTTAGGCACAGTCGGGCTGGTCAATTTGCCTGCGCTGTTGACCATGGTGCCGCTCAGCATTCTGTTCGCGCCGGTGGGGGTGAAACTGGGGGCTCGCTTACCCGCTCAGCAGTTGAAAAAGGTTTTCGCGGTGGTGCTGGCGGTTACCGGTATACGCATGTTGTTGTCGGCTTTGGGTATTTAGTTTGTATTTCCGTTGAATGTTATTTGAGAGAAGGTCGTTATGTCTGAGCAATTCGAGCAAATCAACCCCCCGGCACGGCTTCTGATGGGGCCGGGGCCGATTAATGCAGACCCCCGTGTTTTGCGGGCGATGTCGGCGCAATTGCTGGGCCAGTACGACCCGGCCATGACGGGCTACATGAACGAAACCATGGCGCTGTACCGGCAGGTATTCAAAACCGAAAATCAGTGGACGCTGCTCATTGATGGCACCTCCCGCGCCGGGATCGAGTCTGTATTGGTCTCGGTCATTGAACCGGGCGATAAGGTGCTGATCCCGATCTTCGGCCGTTTCGGTCACCTCCTCAATGAAATCGCCACGCGTTGTGGCGCGGATGTGCACACCATCGAAACCGAGTGGGGCGCGGTGTTCACCCCTGAACAGATTGAAGAAGCCATTATCAAGGTTCGGCCCAAGCTGCTTGCCATCGTGCAAGGCGATACTTCGACCACCATGCTGCAACCGCTGGAAGAATTGGGCGCCATTTGCCGTCGCTACGATGTGCTGTTTTACAGTGATGCCACCGCCTCGATCGGCGGCAATCCGTTCGAGACCGATGGCTGGGGGCTGGATGCGGTATCGGTGGGTTTGCAAAAATGCCTCGCTGGCCCGTCGGGCAGTGCGCCGGTCACGCTCAGCAGTCGTTATGTGGATGAAGTACGCAAGCGTCATCATATCGAGGCCGGCATCCGCGATGGTCATCACACCGAAGGCCAGGGTTCGATGATTCGCTCGAATTATTTCGACATGCCCATGATTCTCGATTACTGGGGCGAGGAGCGACTCAATCACCACACCGAAGCAACCTCAATGCTGTACTGCGCCCGCGAATGCGCGCGGATTTTAATGCAGGAAGGACTGGAACAGTCCATTGCGCGCCACCAGTTACACGGCAGCGCCATGGCGCAGGGCTTGGCGGCCATGAATCTTGTGCTCTTCGGCGACCAGACGCACAAAATGAATAATATCGTCGGTGTGTACATTCCTGATGGCGTTGCTGGCGAAGCGGTGCGCAGCACCTTGTTGCAGGATTTCGGCATTGAAATTGGCACTTCGTTCGGCCCACTCAAAGGCAAAATCTGGCGTATCGGCACCATGGGCTATAACGCACGCAAAGACGCAGTGTTGATAACGCTCTCGGCACTGGAAAACGTGCTGCGCCGCATGGGGCACAAGTGCACGGCAGGCGCCGGGGTGGATGCCGCGATGGCCGTATACAGTGGCCAATGAAATGTCGCGCGTTATTGAGCGCTGCGAAGCGCTGGCGCAGATTTCCGATCGCCCGGACGGAATCACCCGCCTATATCTTTCGCCCGCCTACCGCGAGGGCTTGCGGCTCGTCGAGCAGTGGATGCTGGCGGCGGGTCTGTCCACATGGGTCGATGCAGCGGGCAATCAATGGGGTCGATTAGCGGCGGCTGATCCGGATGCACCGGTTATCATTATCGGCTCGCATCTGGATACCATTCCGAATGCCGGAAAATTCGACGGCATCCTCGGTGTCGTCTGCGGTATTGAAGTGGTGGCTCGACTTCAGGCTGCTGGAAAAACCCTGCCATTTCACATTGATGTGGTCGGTTTCGGCGATGAGGAAGGCGTGCGTTTCCCAATCAGCATGCTTGGCGCGCGGGCGGTCTGCGGGCAATGGCAACCCCAATGGCTGGAAATCGCTGATGCGGCAGGCGTGACGGTTCGCGATGCCTTGCGGAGTTGTGGGCTGGACCCGTCAAAAATCGGCGAAGCCAGTCGGGTTAATGATCGCTTGCTGGGTTACTGGGAAGTCCACATGGAACAAGGGCCGGTGCTGGAACAGGAATCCCTTCCGGTCGGTGTCGTTTCGGCGATTGCCGGCGCCTGCCGCAGCCGGATTCGCTTTACGGGTGAAGCCGGTCACGCCGGTACGGTGCCCATGAATTTACGCCACGATGCCCTGAATGCAGCGGCTGAATTTGCTTTGTCGGTTGAACGCTTCGCGATTGCCGAAGGTGTGGTAGGCACGGTCGGGCAGTTCAACGTTCAACCCGGCGCGGTGAACGTTATTCCTGCCACGGCGGAATGCAGCCTGGATTTACGCAGCATCGATGATGCCGTGCTGGCGCGTGTTCTGAGTGAGATTCAGACGACGAGCAGGGCGGCCAGCGCCCGACGTGGCGTCGCGGTGGACTGGGATGTGTACCATCGGGCCGAAGCACGGCACTGCGCCCCGCATTTTCAGGCACTGTTCGAGCAAGCAGTCGCCAAGCTTGGCGTGCCCGTGCGTGTTCTTCCCAGCGGCGCTGGGCATGATGCCATGCTGATGGCAAATATCACCGATATGGCGATGTTGTTCGTGCGTTGCAAAGGCGGCATTAGTCACCATCCGGGCGAATTTGTTTCGGCAGACGATGCACAAATTGCGGTCGACACGGTTTTGATTGCGCTCGAAGAGTTGGCTAAAACCCATATTGCTGCCACGCGGGGTACCGCATCATGAGCTGGCAGACCGCTGATCTTTGCGATACGCACCGCTCCTTCCTGCAAGTGGCCGAACCGGTGTTCCATTCCTATGGCGGGCTGAGCCGAATCGAAGCCCCGCTTGTAACCGTTAAGCTATATGAGGATAACTGTGCCCTGCGTGCATTGTTAAGCCAGCCGGGCGAAGGCCGCGCCATTGCCGTGGACGTGGGTGGCGAGTACTGCGCTGTGTTGGGCGACATCATGGCCGGGCTGGCGGTGGCGAATGGCTGGAAGGCCTTGCTGATTAATGGCTACATCCGTGATTCCGCGCAGATCAAAGCTTTGCCGTTGGGCGTTTGGGCACGGGGCACCTGCCCGATGAAAAGCGCGAAAGTCGCCGAGGGCACGACGCAAGTGTGGGTGGCTTTCTGTGGGCTCACCATTACCCCCGGCGATTTCCTGTACGCAGATGAGGACGGGGTGCTCATTGCACCGAAGCGTTTAACCTGATTTCCCCCCTTCCTGTTCGAGTTAGCGGCTCAAACAGGCCGGTTCAAGGCGAGTCAGGCCACCGCTTCGCGGTGCACCGTTTCGATTTTCTCCAGCCAATCCGCCTTTTCTGAATCCGACAGAAACGATGCGCGGATCGAATTTCGTGCGAGTTCGGTGACGTTATCCCAGGTCAAATTCAGCCCCGTTTGTACTGCCATTAAATTGTCCAGCAGATAACCGCCGAAATAAGCCGGGTCGTCGGAACTGACCGTCACGCACAGGCCGCGATCGAGCAGGCGTTTGAGGTTGTGCGCCTTGATATCGTCAAACACGGCCAGTTTGATGTTCGACAGTGGGCAGACGGTCAAGGGCATCTGTTCTGCGGCCAGCCGCCGACAGAGTTCATCATCCGACTCACAACCCACGCCATGATCGATACGCGCCACATGCAGCAGATTCAGCGCTTCCCAGATGTAACTTGCTGGCCCTTCCTCGCCCGCATGTGCGACGGTGAGTAAGCCTTCCGCCCGCGCCTTGTCGAATACCTCGGTGAACTTGGATGGTGGATTGCCCTTTTCGCTGGAATCGAGCCCGACCGCGCAAAAAGAATCGCGATACGGCAGCAGTGCATTCAATGTTTCCATGGCGGCATCAGCACTCAGATGCCGCAAAAAACAGGGAATCAACCGGCTGGTAATGCCGAATTCTTTCCGGCCCTGAGCCAGTGCGCGGTTGATGCCCTCGAACACAGTCGCCAAAGAAATACCGCGATCAGTATGGCTTTGCGGATCGAAGAAAATCTCGGTATGCACAACGCCGTCTTCATGCGCGTGCCGCAGATAGCTATAGGTCAGTTCGAAGAAGTCGTCGGCTTCGATCAGCACCTTCACGCCCTGGTAGTAGATATCCAGAAAGGATTGCAAATCCTGAAAGTCATAGGCCTGCCTCAAGGTGGCCGCGTCCGGGTAATCGAGCGCGATGCTGTTTTTTTCTGCCAGCTCGAACACCATTTCCGGTTCGAGCGTGCCTTCGATATGCACGTGAAGTTCGGCCTTGGGTAGGGCGCGAAGTGCATCTTGTGCACCTGTTTTCAGATTGTTCATTGTTTTTCTCCACATAAAAGAAAACAGACGAGGGACTCGTCTGTTTTTAAATCAAGATGCAACTCTTTGATCGGAATGGGGGTAGCATCACTACCCGATTATTTTACTTCGGAATGGAACCCTCGACGCCTTTGACGTAGAAGTTCATGGACATCAGTTCATCCATCGGCATTGGCTTGCCTGCCGGCACGACAATCTTGCCCGCCTGATTGACCACCGGGCCGGTGAACGGTACGAGCTTGCCTTCGCTGATTTCCTTTTCCTTCTCCTTGAACAGTTCAGCTACATCGGCAGGAACGATCGGGTTCAGTGGCTTCAGCACGACCAAGCCTTCCTTGATGCCCCAAAGGGTGTTTTCGGGTTTCCAGGTGCCATCCAGCACTTTCTTCACTTCCATAGTGTAGTATTTCGACCAGTCCAGAGTGCTCGCGGTCAGTTCCGCTTTCGGGCCGTACTTGGCCATATCCGAATCCCAACCAAAAGCGTAGACGCCTTTTTCTTCTGCTGTCTGAACCACAGCAGGGGAGTCGGTGTTCTGCGCAAGCACGTCGGCACCCTGTGCGATCATGGTTTCAGCAGCCTGGCGTTCGCGTGCCGGGTCATACCAGCTGCTAACCCAGATCACCTTGGTCTTGATCTTCGGATTCACGCTCTGCGCGCCCAGCGTGTATGCATTGATATTCCGCACCACTTCCGGTACGGGATAGGAACCGACGAAGCCGAGGATATTGCTCTTGGTCATTTTCCCGGCCAGAACGCCCAGCATATAGGCGCCTTCCCAACTCCGCGCCTGGTAGATGCCAACATTCTTCGCCATCTTGTAGCCTGTGGCGTGCTCGAAGTAGGTGTTCGGGAACGCCTTGGCCACTTTCAGCGTCGGATTCATGAAACCAAACGAGGTCGTAAAAATCAGCTTGTTACCATCGGCGGCCAACTGTCGGATGACACGCTCTGCATCCGAGCTTTCAGGTACATTTTCAACAAAGGTGGATTTTACTTTATCGCCTAGCTCTTTTTGCATGGCCAGCCGACCCTGATCGTGGGCGTAGGTCCAGCCGCCGTCACCCACCGGGCCGACGTATACGAAGCCGACCTTGAGCGGTTCATCCGCATGGACGGCGGATACTAGACCCGTCGAGAGTGCGCATCCAAGTAATATTGTCTTTAAATTCATAGTTTTGTCCCTCTGTAAAAGTGAATCGTATCGTTGTTAGAAGTGGTATTCGACGCGGACCATGGGTGTTTTGGCGAAGGCGCCTGATCCTGCGGATCCGTTCGCATCGACACCGAACTTATTCTTCCAGTACTGGTATTCGAGGCCGGCTTTGAAGGTACCGGGTTTATCGAAGAACAGCTTGCCGACGTCAGCCATGATTTGGGCATCGATATTGATTTCGGTTTTGGTTTGGTCGCCGAATTCATTCTTACCTTTAGGGGCGATCAGATTGGCGAACCCTTCGAATGAAAAGGCGGAGTTACCGATGGGGATACCCCAAGCGGCGGTCAACATGGGATGCGTTCTATAGGTGTAACGAGAGACGCAGGTATTGGTGTAATCGCTGCACGGTGCATTGCTTTCCCAGAGCGCCAAGAGGCTTACATTCAGGAAGCCAGGCACATCGAACATCACGGTGGGGCCGAGAACCAGCATTCGTTTCTTCGAGTTATAACCGACATCTGTTTTCGTATTGAAATCGAAACCGCTGGTGATACCGAAGCCTTTAGCGACGCCGAACTTCAGATCCTTGTTCATAATCTTGCCGATATCCAGCGTATTACGGTAAACCGCATAGACCTCCTGAGCCCCGGATTTGGCATCAAGCCCGGAAGGATCTTTAGTGTCGGAAAACAGCGCATCGATGCTGAAGAAGTTGGTGCCGTACTTGAAACCACTGACATGGGAGAAGTTGAGGATATTTTTGGCGATATCGTTGCCCTCAAAGGGTTCGGCGAACTTGGTGCCGTAGCGCCAGCTCAGCGAGGTG
>NZ_DAIESY010000137.1:0-10223 GCF_027346185.1 Halothiobacillus sp. | reverse complement strand
GCCTGCGATATATTCTGTCTGCCTTCGGTGGCGACGACAGAGGCATTTGGTATTGTTCAGACCGAAGCGATGCTCTGCGGAAAACCAATCGTGAATACGAATTTGGGCACCGGGGTGAATGAAGTGGCGCCTCAAGGTGTGTGTGCACTCACTGTGCCGCCGGGTGATGATGGCGCTTTGTCGCAAGCCTTGAACGCGCTGATTGAGTCGCCGGAATATGCGAAGTCACTGGGAGAAGCCGGTAGAAAACGCGCACTTGAGCAGTACAACGTCGAACGGATGGCAGCGGACACTTTGGCTCTGTATGCCACGCTGACGCGTAATCGCGGATGCTAGGTAATAGCAGGCTCGATTGCCCCAAAAAGCGATGAAATTTGCATCGTTTAGCTGGATTCGCAGCCAATTCCTTAAAGTCCGACAGGCTGCTAGGCCGGGAACTGCTGTTGTGAGCGCTTTCCTTGCGTGGTTAAGTGTTTGTATTGGGTAACTGCTTAAACTGTTAGGTTATCTTCAATTTATGTCCACTGCGCTTTTACGCTCACATTCGGCTTTGATCTCGGCGGTCACGCGCACTTTGGATGTGCTGTTGGTCGGATTGGGTGGCTTGTTCGCGTTTTGGCTGCGTTTTGGTGGGGACGTGTCCAATCTGCCAGCCGCCTACGGGACCTTGATGGTGATCGGCGGCCTGCTCGTGGCATTGGTTTTTCCATTGCTGGGTGTGTACGACTCATGGCGCGCAAGAGGCTTGGCTTCCCCTGCACTGCGCGTGGTGGGTGCCTGGTCGTTGGTGTTGATGATCCTGCTGATTTCACTGGTGTTGGTGAAGGAAGCGGAAACCTTCTCTCGGCTCTGGTTGGCTCAGTGGTGGCTCGTCAGCGGCTTGGCATTGGCCATCGAACGGGTGGCAGTGTATTTCGTTTTGCGTGGTCTGCGTCAGCGAGGGATTAACCATCGCAAGGCCGTGGTTGTGGGCTGCGGCCCCCAGGCATTGAATCTGATCAACCGTGCAGAAAAAGAAGGCTGGGCCGGTTTTGATGTGGTGGGTGTGTTTGGTGAGCGCCCTGATGATATGGGTATCGCCGGGCATGAGATTCATCCGCTGAACGAGTTGTTCGATTATGTGTCATCGCATCAGATCGATGAAGTGTGGATTGCTATGCCGCTGGATCAAAGCCAGCAGTTGAAAGGCGTTCTAGAAAATTTGAGATTTTCGACGGCCAATGTGCGTTTCGTGCCGGATTTGTTCGGCTTGTTTTTGATTAATCATGGCGTGTCCGAGATTATGGATGTGCCGATGATCGACCTATCGGCTTCACCTATGACCGGGGCGAATCGGTTAGTAAAAGGCTTAGAAGATCGGGTATTGGCGCTCTTGATCTTGCTGGTCATCAGTCCGCTGCTTCTCGTGATTGCCTTGGGGGTGAAGCTCAGCTCCAAAGGGCCGGTGCTGTACAAGCAAAAACGGCATGGCTGGGATGGACAGCCCTTTACTATTTATAAATTCCGCAGCATGAAAGATGGCGCGGATGAAGAAGGGGATGTTCCCCAGGCTGTGAAGGGCGATAGCCGTGTAACCCGCTTTGGTGCCTTCTTGCGAAGGACGAGTCTGGATGAGTTGCCGCAATTCATTAATGTGCTGCAAGGCCGGATGTCCATTGTCGGCCCGCGTCCACATGCGGTTGAGCATAACGAAATCTATAAGTCTCAAATCGATGGCTATATGCTTCGCCACAAGGTGAAGCCGGGCATCACGGGCTGGGCACAAATCAATGGCTGGCGAGGCGAGACGGATACTCTGGATAAAATGCAAAAGCGCATTGAGTACGATCTGTTCTATATCGAAAACTGGTCATTGGCCTTTGATATAAAAATCATATTTCTCACGGTGTTCCGTGGGTTTGTTCACAAAAACGCGTATTAGCGTTTGAACCATCCTGTTTATCTGGTCTTCATCTGAGATTTGAATGCTCGGCCTGTTCCAGTCGCTCTTGAGTGCCGACATCAATCCACAAGCCAGAAAATACTTGCCCTTGCCCACGCTGGGCGGCGATTTTTTCCCGTAACAGCGTCCCAAGCGCGCGTCGTCCTTCGGGTAATCCGGAAAACATCGATTTTTGATAGAGGCCGATGCCGGCATAGGTGAGGCAGGTGGCCGCTTCCTGCGTGTCTGCCGGGCACAATCCCAGTCGTTGTTGGTCAAGCGAAAAATCGCCCTTGGGGTGATGTTTGGGGTTGGCGACCATCACCAGTCGAAAATCGGTTTCAGGGTTGAGAGGGTTGTTGAGCAATTCTTCAAACGGGAAATCGGTGAAGATGTCGCCATTGACCAGAATAAAGGTGTCACTGAGCAGCGCCACGGCATGGCGAATGCCGCCTGCGGTTTCCAGGGCTTCGGGCAGGTGGTTTTCCCATGAGTAGTGTAGGCGAACCTGCCAGCGGCTGCCATCACCCAACGCGGCGGGGATTTGTTCGGCCAAATGGTTGAGGTTGATGACGATGTCGGTGATGCCCGCCTTGGCCAGTCGTTCGATGTGGTGAACGATCAGCGGTTTGCCTTGTATGGGGATGAGCGGCTTGGGGATGTGATCGGTGAGTGGCCGTAGGCGTTCGCCCCGGCCCGCGGCAAGGATCATAGCGCGAATGGGATGAGTTGCGGCGGACATGGGGGTTTGGCGTGACTCAGATTTAGTGTTGATCTGCCGCTTTGGACTCGACCGTTTTTGCCGCACGTTGGATGACGCGCTCGATCATTTGCTGTTGGGATTTTGAGCTTTCCTTCCCGCTGTTCATCAGTGGTGCAATCAGGGCGTTGATTTTGCCCGGCACGAGCTGGGCGTTGACGGCCTTGATGTCATCGAGTGAAAGCTGGCCCGTATCCGCTTTGAGTTTGAGGTAGTTCGTCAGGTAGCTGTAGCGGGCATTCAAGAAGTTCGCCATGGCGCTGAACACCTGAATCTGCGCATTGAGTACATCGACAATGGTGCGGGTGCCAACCTGATAACCAGCTTCGGTTGCGGCCAGGCTGGTACGGGCGGATTCTACCGATTGCCCATACGCGGTTATTTCGCTGATGCTGGTGATCACACCCCGGTAATCGTTGGCTGTGCCCTGTTGCACGGTGCGGCGCAGGTTTTCGATTTCGTTCTGTGTTTGCTGATATTGGTAGGCAGCCTGACGTGACTTGGCATTGATCCGTCCGCCGGTATAAAGCGGTACGGAAACTTGTAGGCCAATGCTGGCGGCCAGGTTGCTGGATTGTCGGCCATTGAACTGACTTAGTGTGCTGTTGTAGCCGTATTGCCCGGTCAGATCGACCGTGGGCATTCGGGCTGCGCGGTTGATGGCGATATTCTCCTGGCTGATCTGGCCGCCGATTTGGGCGCTTTGGAGCGAGATATTCTGTTTAGTTGCCAGATTAATCCACTCTTCGGGATTGGCGGGATCCGGGCTGGGTGTTGAAAGGCTTGTCCGGACATCATCAAGCTCGGCGGGCAGTTTGCCGGTGATGGTCGCAAGTAGGGATTGGGCATTCTCAAGCGCATTTCGCGCAGCGATGATATCGGCGTTGGCCTTATCGTAATTGGCCTGTGCATTGGCTACGTCGGTAACGGCCACGAGGCCCACTTCATAGCGTTTTTGGGCTTGCTCCAACTGATTTTTGAATGCCTTTTGACTCGCAACCGCCAGTTGTAGGCTGGCATTGGCTTGCAGCACGGCGAAGTAGGCTGTGCTGGCCCGCAAGAGCAGATCCTGCTGGGCGGATGCGTAGTCGATGTCGGCCTGTTTGGCTTGCAGATCGGCAATGCCCAGATTGAGATTATCGATCCGATTGTAAATTACCTGGTTCAGGCTCAGTCCGAGGTTGCGGCCACTGCCTTCGATGACCGTGGGCGCATTGGGGATGCCATTTGATTTGATCTCGGTTCGGTTGTAGTTCAAACCTGCACTGGCGCCAATTTGCGGTAGCAGATTTGATCGTGCAATGGGGGTGTTTTCCTGAATGGATAACCGCTTCTGCTGAGCTGCAAGCAGCGTTTGATCGTTCTGTTCTGCTAGTGTGACGATATCCATCAGGTTGGCTGAAAAAGCGGGTGAGCCATACGCGCCGATGACCACAAGCGCTGCCAGTACGGTTTTTTTCAACCGACGGGGGTGGAGGTGACTCGTCATGGTTAATTCCTCATCATATTATTAGCCAGCTATCAGTACACTAGCTCAAAGAGAGCCTGGATGGGTAGATATTCTCTGCGCAAATGCAGAAATTCCATCGGGCAACGGGTGTGGCCCGGTAAATCCCCCGGCCCCCCTTTTTTCAAGGGGGGGAATCAGCCCAGCTTCAAGCATAGGCGCTTCCCCCATGTAAGAAGGGGAGTAAATCAGCCCGGCTTCAAACAAAAACGCATCCCCTTTGTAAAAAGGGGAACGAGGGGGATTTAGCATAGTTTCCATAGATGCCTGATGCCGAATCCGGTTGCTACTCACGCAAACGAGAACTGTGGTTTGGGTTCTGCCCCTTTGAGATAGCGTGTGTATGTTTCAAACAGGTTCTGTGTATCGAACTGATCGTTTGCTTGGCGTGTCACCATGGTGGCGGACATGTTCTGTTCAGGTCCGACGATGGCAAACAAACGGCCACCGACATTGAGCTGCTGCCGATAGGATTCGGGAATGCGTTGCACGGCTCCGGTGAGCACGATCACATCAAAGCGTTCGTTGCCAGCCCAGCCGTTGACGGCATCACCGGTTTCGAGCACCACGCGTTCAATGCCCAGCGCGGCGAGTTTCTCCGCGGCCGATTGGGTGAAATCGGAGTAAATATCGACGGTGTGGACGCTTTGCCCCAAATGAGCCAGGCAGGCGGTGAAGAATCCGCTCCCCGTGCCGATTTCCAGTACGCGCTCGTTGGGTGCTACGGCCAATGATTGCAGAATTCGGCCTTCAACAACGGGCGGCAACATGGTTTCGCCGTGGCCGATCGGCAGCGCGATATCAGAGAAGGCGAATTGGCGCTGTTCAGCGGGTACAAAATGTTCGCGTGGAATCTTGAACAGGGTGTCGAGTACCCGTTTGTCCAGCACATCCCAGGGGCGAATTTGTTGCTCAACCATATTGAAGCGGGCGCGTTCAGTATCAAAAGCCATCATGCGGGAGGATCCTGTTTATTTATGCCTGTCGAATAGTGTTCGGCTTCGATCCGGCCGGAAAACCTTCGGATCGAATGGTCAATCAGCCCGCCAATATACCGAATGCGGGCGGCTATGACCATGATTCCTGACGAAGCATCATTGGTCTTAATCTAAATAAGAATAATGGTATCGCTGTAACGGGCGACGGTTTTGTCGTGTGTCATCAGGCGCATGGGCTCAGTGAGTGCCTGTGCGACCAAAATGCGATCAAATGGATCCTGGTGGTGCGGCAAGAGTGTTTTCATAGCGATGGTATGTTCAGCGTCGATCGGTAAGAAGCGGTAGCCCGAATCCTGAAAATAACGCAAAGCATCGTGGCTCGATATGGGCATATCACCCCTGCCAAGTGAAAATTTAATGGCAATTTCCCAAAGCGTGGCCGCACTGATCCATACGGTTGTTTTGGGTGATTGAATACGATCTCGCGCGTCGCTGGGAAGACGGGGGTCGTCCGTGATGGCCCACAGTGCGACGTGGGTGTCGAGTAGGAGGTTCATTTGGCGCTATTGCCTTCAGTGCCCGGTATTTGGTTTATGAATTCGGGTCAGTAAACAAAGCCCGCACAAGATCGTTATGTGCGTCGATCGTTTCTGGAACTTCAAACAATCCTTTGGCGATACCTATTCGCTGGCCTTCAAGTGTATCGATGGGGACGAGCTTGGCAGCTGGGCGGCCATGGCGGGCGATGATGATTTCGCGCTCCCGACCTTGTTCAATCGCTTCGACCAGACGGGAAAGTGTGGATTTGGCTTCCAGCATGTTTACCGAAGACATAGGGTTCTTCCTCTGCTCATACGCATTAGCTAGGATTAGCCAGTTTTTAACGGTTGTCAATCGACTGGGGTGTTTGCGGTTCAAAATAATCGTCGTGCCTCTATTCTCGTTGGACTTTTGACCTCGCCTGATATACGTTCTCTTTCATCGACTGGGGGTGCGGCACATGTTTTGTGTGTCGCTGAGAGAGTCCCTTGGAACCTGATCCGGCTTGCACCGGCGGAGGGAAGTCGGCCGTTAAGTCCTGCGCCCTTCCTCGCCTGCAAGTCACTCATTAATTTAATATGGGGTTTGACATGAGCGCTGTGCCGAGTGATTTTTTAGCCAAAACGGCGGGGTTGTCCGAGTCGGTCATCGCACCGTTTCCTGCCAGTACCAAAATTTACCAGACGGGTTCGCGCCCGGATATTCGTGTGCCGATGCGTGAAGTGACGTTGACGCCGACCAGAACGGATCGTGGCGTGGAAATCAATCCACCGATCACGATTTACGATACTTCAGGCCCGTACACCGATCCTATGGTCAGGATCGACCTGCTCAAGGGGCTCGAACCGCTACGGGCGAACTGGATCGCCGAGCGTGCCGATACCGAAACCTTGAGCGGCCCGTCCTCCGAATATGGCCTGGCTCGTTTGAACGACCCCAAAACGGCAGGCCTGCGTTTTGGTCATATCCGTACGCCCATCAAGGCCAAGTCGGGCAAGAATGTCTCGCAGATGCATTACGCCCGCCAAGGCATCATCACGCCTGAAATGGAATTCGTGGCGATCCGCGAAAACAACCGCTTGAGGGAAATGCGCTCCGATCCGCGTTACAAGGCGCTGCTGCGTCAACACAAGGGCGAGTCCTTCGGTGCGGCGATTCCCGACGAAATTACCCCTGAGTTTGTGCGGGATGAAATCGCCCGTGGGCGCGCCATTATCCCGGCGAACATCAATCACCCTGAAATCGAGCCGATGATTATCGGCCGGAATTTCCGCACGAAAATCAACGGCAACCTCGGCAACTCGGCGACTACTTCCGGTATCGCCGAAGAAGTCGAGAAGATGGTCTGGGGCATTCGCTGGGGCGCGGATACCATCATGGATCTGTCCACCGGCAAGAACATTCACGAAACCCGCGAATGGATTTTGCGCAATTCACCCGTGCCGATCGGCACCGTGCCGATTTATCAGGCATTGGAAAAGGTCAACGGCAAGGCCGAAGACCTCACCTGGGAGATTTTCCGCGACACGTTGATCGAACAGGCGGAGCAGGGCGTGGATTACTTCACCATCCACGCCGGTGTGCTGCTGCGCTATGTGCCGCTGACGGCCGAACGCGTGACGGGCATCGTATCTCGTGGTGGTTCGATCATGGCGAAATGGTGCCTGGCGCATCACAAGGAAAATTTCCTGTACACGCATTTCGAAGACATCTGCGAGATCATGAAGGCCTATGACGTGTCCTTCTCTCTGGGCGACGGCTTGCGCCCCGGCTGCCTGGCCGATGCCAACGATGCGGCGCAGTTCGGTGAGCTGCAAACCCTGGGCGAGTTGACCAAAATCGCCTGGAAGCACGATGTGCAGGTGATGATCGAAGGCCCGGGTCATGTGCCGTTGCAGATGATCAAGGAGAACATGGATAAGGAGTTGGCCGATTGCTACGAGGCACCGTTCTACACGCTCGGCCCGCTGGTGACCGATATCGCCCCCGGCTACGACCACATCACCAGTGGCATCGGCGCGGCGAACATCGGTTGGTACGGCACCGCCATGCTGTGCTACGTGACGCCGAAAGAACATCTGGGGCTGCCGGACAAAGCCGATGTGCGCGAAGGCGTCATCACCTACAAGATTGCCGCCCACGCTTCCGACTTGGCCAAGGGGTTCCCCGGCGTGCAGGTTCGGGATAATGCCTTGTCCAAGGCCCGTTTCGAATTCCGTTGGGCCGACCAGTTCAATCTGGGCCTTGATCCGGAGCGTGCGCGTGAATATCACGATGAAACCCTGCCGGCCGAAGCACATAAGGTGGCGCATTTCTGCTCCATGTGCGGCCCGCATTTCTGCTCGATGAAGATTACGCAGGATGTGCGCGACTATGCCGAAACACTTGGGCTCGACGAGATCGAAGCCATCAAGAAAGGCATGGAAGAAAAGTCGGTCGAGTTTGTGAAAAAGGGCGCCGAGGTGTACGGTCGCATCTGATCGAATGCCGAGAAGTAACCTGTGACCCGCGTTCAATCGGACGCGGGTTTTTTCTGTAAAAGCATAATGTACGGGAGATTGAGCCATGATCGAAGTCGGACAAAAACTGCCGGAAGCCACCTTGTACTACCGGGGTGAGCAGGGCTTGAATGGTTGTTCTGTCACAGAATTGACGGCTGCACAACGCATCGTGCTGTTTGCCGTGCCGGGCGCATTTACCCCTACCTGTTCGGACGCGCATGTGCCCGGTTTTTTAATGCACAACGAGGAGATTCGGGCAAAAGGCATTGACGATATTTTCTGCGTTGCGGTCAATGATCCCTTCGTGATGAAGTTCTGGGGCGAGCACCTGAACGTGGGTGATTCGGTACGCATGGTTTCCGACGGCAATGGGGCATTCACCCGCGCGTTGGGCATGGAGCGAGATATGAGCAATGGTGCCATGGGTATACGCTCCAAGCGCTACGCCATGATCGTGAAAAATGGTGTGGTCGAATGGCTTGGGGTGGACGAATCTGGGCTTGCCAATTCATCCGCCGAGGCGGTGCTCGCGGCGCTGTAATCTAAGTCTTTGAATTGGATTGCTGAAGATTTTTTAACGAGAACGTCGTTGGGGCAGGGGTTGCAGCCATCCCAGCCCTTCCCTGAGTGTTTCCTGTACCGGGGGTGAAAAGCGCTTGATGCGTCCGTGGCTTTGCAGCAAATCATCCTGTGCCCAGGGTTCCACGCGATAGCAAAGCACGGTGTTGTATCGATCGGGTACGTGCAACGTGAGCGGATCGGGCGCGAAAAAACGTTCCAGTGCGCGGGTCAGATCTGTTACGTCGCCCAGTTCATTGCGCCAGATATTGATGCACAGAATGCCGTTTTCGCCCAGTTGCGAAGCCAATTGCGCCAGGCTGCGCGTCGGGATTGGCACCATGCCCTGTTCATCGAAAATATCGACCCAGATGATATCCGCTACCGGAATGGCTTCCAGTTCATCGCTCGCGCAAATGTCGCCAAATTGGAGCTGCAAGCGGGGATGATCGAGATCCAGCCCGAAGTATTGCTGGGCGATGGGCGCGAGTGTGGGGCGAAGATCGTGCGCGTGAACGGAAATATCGGTATATTCCAATAAATATCGCGCCAGCACGCCGCCACCCAGACCATACAAATTAAGGCGGCGTGGATCGGGGTGCAGAACCAGCCCCACGAGCAAGGCGCGGTAGTAACCGAAGGCCAGTTCGGTCGGCTGAGCGGGATACCAGCCGGATTGTGCGGTGTGGTTGCCGAAGTGCAGAGTGATTTCCCCGGCGCTTTCGATGACTTCGATCAGCCCCCAGGCATCGCGCACGGATAGTTTTTTCAGTGTCATCTGCTTAGTGTACTGTTTCGTTCTTGGAGGTACATTCAGCGAGTCGCTGGCCGATTAGATGCAAGGCGCGCTCGCGCCGCAAGGGCCACCCCCTTGCAAGCGGGCGCAACACCGCAGATGATCGGCCAGCGGCTCGCCCGAAGGGAGTCCTCCGAATGCGCCATGACGACGGCGTTGCCGTGCTTGCCAAGGGCGTGGCCATTGCCTGCGCACGGCGCCTTGTCCTGACGCATTCGGAGGACTCTGAAAGTACCTCCAAGAGCGAAACAGTACACTAGCTGGGTGATTATCCAATAATCGGCATCGAATCTAAGTGCGTCGCCGATCACCTCAGTACACGGGCCTCTTGCCCGATGCCTGGATTATTCGCTCATCCCGGAGCCTGTCCAAGTAAATTCGTTAATACTAAATTAGTTATTCGCTCATAGGCCGAGCGAACCCTGGCGTATCGCACCACATCAAAACACACGGATCACCAACGGTAAGCGATGGGCTTATTCGACACCCCATTTAGCCAGTCGATAGCGTAGTTGCCGCAGGCTCAACCCCAAACGCCGGGCGGCCTCGCTGCGATTCCAGCGGGTCGTTTCCAGCGCGCTCAGCACCTGCCGCTGTTCTTCCGCTTCCAAGGCACTGGTCGGCGGCGTAGCGCCCCAAGTCGATTTGACGTCCGGTGGCGAACCCGAATGAAGACCATTCTGCTCGGCCGAAGATTCATAC
>NZ_DAIESY010000096.1:0-5867 GCF_027346185.1 Halothiobacillus sp. | reverse complement strand
GAAAAGGCGCGGAAGCGGCCGTTGCCCCAACGGTTGAGCAGCGCTTCGGCCATGATCGAGCGCGCGCTGTTGGATACGCACAAGAACAGCACATTGAAGACTTTGTTCGAGGGCGTTGCTGCTTCACCTGTTTTTTGGTCGGCTTTCTCGTCGGTTTGGTTCGCGTCTTGCAACAGTTCGATGTTCTCTTGATACAGCGCGCGGGCCTGTTTGAGCATCCTGAAGCCTTCATTGCTAAGCGACCAGCTAATGCGCGATAGGCGCAAAATCTCACGAACCCATAAGGGAATTTGCTGATTGAGCGCATACAGATTCGAGGTGCCCTTTTGAGTTTGCGACAAAAGATCATGTTCCATCAACGTGCCGATGTGGCGCGAAATGGTGGATTGAGGTTTGTCGAGCAGGCTTTGCAGGTGGCACACACAAAGTCTGCGTTCGGATTCAAGCAGCATCAGGATGCGAAGGCGCGTTTCATCGCTCAGGGCGGCGAAAAGCTCTTCGGGGTGTTCGTGCAGCGTGGTGTGCGTCATGGTTATTCATCCGTTTTAGCGAATGAATTAGAAATTACACAAGCTAAGTGACAAATAGATGAATTTCATCGGCGAATTTGACGCGCTACTTGATCCTTTTCCTCCTCATTTACTACTTACAAAGGGGAAGCGTCTTACGAGTTGAATCCACTGAGCGAAAAGGATGCTTAATTTTTTGAACTTAGGCGCAGGAGGAATCACTGCGGCAACAGACGGCTTGTTTTTCGTCGAATTGGACGCCGCAACGGGCTACCATCGATTCACGCAAACGGGCGCGGGCACGCAACAGCCGTGATTTGGCGGCGGTCAGCGTCAGACCCTGCTCATCGGCGTATTGCTGAATGGTTTTATGCGCCAGATCGCAGGCGCGGATGATGCTTTGATCATTGGCGGACAACTGGTGCAGGTTCGGTTCGATGCAGTCGAGCAAGTCGTCCAGTGGTTCATCCGGTAGTGTTTCCTTGGTATGCGTCGATTCGAAATCATCGGGCAGCGTGACCAGATGGCGGTGTTTGCGCCAGTGATCGACCCAAAGGTTGCGGCACACCTGGAACAGCCAGGCTCGGGGATCATCCAGCGTGCAGAATTTGGCGCCCTGAACCATGGCGCGCAGAAAGGCTTCCTGAATCAAATCGTCTGCCAGATGCCGATCACTGACTTGCTTGGCAATGTAATGCCGCTGTTCAGATTCATGGGCGCGCCAAGCGTTCTCGGCGCATGAAAACCGTCTTGCGGCGGGATTGATTTCGGCGGTGATGCGGTCGGGCATGATGGCTCAACTGCTGGTGCGCATGATGCGCTGCTTGTCGCGCTCCCAATCCCGATCCTTGAGCGTGGCGCGTTTGTCGTGTTCCTTCTTGCCTTGTGCGAGCGCGATTTCGAGCTTTGCCCGGCCATTTTTCCAGTACATGGCGGTGGGCACCACGGTGAAGCCCTTGCGCTCCACCGCGCCGATGAGCTGGGCGATTTCCCGTTTGTGCAGCAGTAATTTGCGAATCCGGGTGTTGTCCGGGCGAACGTGGGAAGAGGCCTGTATCAGCGGGTTGATCTGCCCGCCGATCATGAAGGCTTCGCCATTTTTCAGCAGAATGTGGGCATCGGTCAGTTGCACTTTGCCTTCGCGTAGGGATTTGACTTCCCAGCCTTCGAGCGCGATACCCGCTTCGAATCGGTCGTTGAGAAAGTAATCGAATTTCGCTTTTTTATTGAGTGCGATGGTGGATTCACCAGCGGACTTCTTGGATTTCGACATGCGCGTATTTCCAGTTCAGATAAGGTGCCAGTTTCGCAGACTTCCCCCTTTGCTGCACGAATTTGGGTGTTTTCCCACGGTGAACGATGCGGCGGGAGAGGGGTTTTTGCAGTATCATTTCGTGCCCGGAACTGCCGTTGACGACGATTTCTTCTCTTCGAACTTCTTGCGATCATTCAAGCTGGAGCAGATCGACTGCCTTTATGACAAATATCACCCGACAAATTCAAGTACCCTACAGCGCTGCCCAGATGTATCACCTTGTCAACGACGTGGCGGCCTATCCCGAGTTCCTGCCATGGTGCGATGCATCGCGGGTGTTGCGGGTTCAGGACAACGAGATGGATGCCAGCATTACGCTCAAGGTCGGCGCCTTGCGCAAGGTATTCACCACCCGCAATCAGAATGAACCCGGCAAGAAAATCATCGTGAGCCTGCTTAACGGTCCCTTCAAATCTCTGGATGGATTCTGGTCGTTCCACGATCTGCCCGATGGCGGCTCGTTGGTGCGATTGAACATGTCGTTCGAGTTCTCAAGCAAATTGGTGGACATGGCGATCGGTCCGGTATTCCGTGAAATCGTTCGCAACCTGATCAACGCGTTTCAGCACCGTGCGGTGGCGGTATACGGCGATAAAATCGAAAAAGGTGAGGCATCATGACGCAAGCCGAGCCCGGCACAACAGGTTTGATGTGGGTTGAAGTCGCGTATGCGAAACCCGATCAGCAAGTAATTTTAAAGGTAAATGTACCGGACGATGCGACCGCTCAGACGGCGATTGATGCCAGCGGCATTCTGGAGCGTTTTCCGGACATTGATCTCGAAAAACAGAAAATCGGGATTTTCTCGCGACTGGTCGCGCTGAATCAGCGATTGCAGCCGCGTGATCGGGTCGAAATCTATCGGCCCTTACTGGCCGACCCGAAGGCCGCCCGACGCGAACGGGCCGCGAAAGAAGAAGCCTGACGCGCGCGGCTTACAGCGTGCGAGGAATCTGCGACGAGTGATGTTGCAGAATCGGGTTTTCCAACTTCAAATTCACGATATAGCTGAAGCGCGCTTCGAAGTTCAGTATTTCGTCATCTACAGAAAAGCGCCATAAATACAAGCCACTTAAAGCATATACTTCATCCTGTACATGGATGATGTTTACGGTTTTGTCGTGCAGACCCAAACCGAGTCCCGGCTTTTGCGCGAGCGTTTCAAAGTAATCGCGAATTTGCGCCGGGGTCTTGCGCGTGCGTGCGGAGAAGGTGGGGATCAGCACGGCTTTTTCGTCATACAGACTGATCAGCTTGTCAGCACTGCCTTCGTTTACGCCATCGGCAAACGCCTGAATGATATCAATCGGTTTGGTAATCATGTGTCACTCTTGCTTGAGGTGTGGTCGGTGGAATTTGTTGGGCAGTTTAGCAAAAATGCCGATTAAGTAAGAGTGCACTCTATGGGTTAAATTGGTAGGTTTGCTTCTTATATCAATCAGAGGTTACCTAGCCGATGAACCAGTAAGTCAGTGGCAGCAGTACGCTGGCAACTGCGCTGCCAATCAGCGGCAGGAACATCAGTCCGGCCAGTGGCTCTTGCTTGGCCAGACGCAGGGCCGCGGTTACGAGCAGCGCAAGCCATGCGATGGCAAGCAGCAGCGCAACTATGATCATGCCGTAACTGAGCGCCAAAACGGCGACGATCGGAAAAATCAGTGACAAAACCAGCAAGCCGCGTGTCATCGTGTTGTGCGGTGTCGAAATGGATACCCCATAGGCGAAAGCGGCCCACGTCAGGAAATAGGTAAAACCCATGGCGCCGATCTCGGGCGAGGCCGGGATGCCTTGCACACTGCTTGAGATGCCCACAGGCGGCAGACTTAACCCCAGCCAGATCAGCAATCCTGCCACAATGAGGCTGACAGGCATCCAGATGACCAAGCTTTTGCGATCGATATCAGGTTCGCGACCGTAATGTTCACGCATGATGATGTTGCTCCTCGGTTGCGTTGATCCTTTGAGTGTAGCTCGTGTGCGGATCGCTCTGCCATTAATACACTCACTGCACTATTTCCCCGGCACTTTCTGGCTTACATGTGCCCCGGCGTGCACTCGTTTTGGGTGGCTGGCGTTAGCTGACTTTGATCGGTTAAGTGTATTCTTGCGCTTTGTTTCGTTTCGGTTGAAGAAGAATGAATGATCGTTCCGTGCGTATTTCCTGTGTGGTGCCAGCTTTCAATGAAGCGGACAATCTACCGAACCTGCTGACCCAATTGAGTATGCAGTTGAGCGCGTTGTCCGATCACTGGGAAATCATCGTGGTCGACGATGGCAGTCGGGATCGGACACGCGAGGTATTGGCCGAATTTGCCGATACGCCGGGTTTGGTTGTGCTGCATTTCTCGCGCAATTTCGGTAAGGAAGCGGCGTTGAGCGCGGGGCTTGATCGGGTACGGGGCGATGTCTGCTTCATGCTGGACGCGGATCTGCAACACCCGGTCGCGTTGATGCCGCAAATGCTGGCCGCCTGGCGCGAGGGTGCGCAGATGGTCTATTTCGTGCGAGAAAACCGGGACGACGAACCGTTCTGGAAGCGCTGGGGTTCTGGGCTATTGTACTGGTTGATCAATTTCGGTTCGTCCGTTCAGGTGCCGGAAGATGCAGGCGATTTTCGGCTGCTCGATGCCAAGGTGGTCGCTGCCCTGCGCGCTCTGCCCGAACGTAACCGGTTCATGAAGGGGTTGTACGCGTGGGTCGGCTTTCGCACACAGGCCCTGCCCTATACGCCCGAACCGCGGCTGCACGGCAAAAGTCATTTTTCTGGGCGGCGGTTGCTGAATCTGGCGCTGACCGGCTTGACGGCCTTCTCTAATGTGCCTCTGCGGCTATGGAGCGTATTCGGTCTGACGCTTGCGTTGCTGGCGCTGATCTACGGCGGCTACGTCACGCTGGCTTATTTCATTGATCAACGCCCTGTCGCCGGTTGGACGACCATCGTCGCCGGGTTGATGCTGTTCGGTGGCATCCAGTTGATCTCCATCGGGATTCTTGGGGAGTATCTGGGGCGGGTGTACGACGAAGTCAAGCAGCGCCCGCGCTATATCGTCGATGAACAGATCGATAACAGCCCGTTTTCTCAAGCAAAAACATCCATGCCCCTGCCGACTTCAACCGAATCCGATAGCAAACATGGCTGAGGGTTCGATAGTCCGCGCGCTGTGGGATGCCGGGCTGACAATCTGGGTTCGTCTGCAATCGCTGGTGATCTTCGCTGCGGTTGGCGTGGCGGCCGCGGTAGTGCATCTGGCCGTGGTCTGGGCATTGGTCAGCCAGTGGTCGATTCCCGCTTTGCTGGCGAACCCGGCGGGGTTTTTCGTGGCGTTCTGGGTGAGTTTTTTCGGTCATCGTCACGGCAGCTTCAAGGCGGATGAACCGCATCCGATCCGCCGAGCGCTGCCCCGGTTCGCCTTGGTGGCGGTGACCGGATTCATCGGTAACGAATTGCTCTATGCGGCCCTGTTGGCCTGGACGCCCTTGCCGTACACCGTCGCGCTGTTCATCGTGATCGCCATCGTGGCGGTAGCGACCTACTTGTCCAGTCGATTCTGGGCGTTTTCGGTGCAACCGAAGCAGTAAATCGCGGCGCGTTTGTCTTGCGTCACCGGATGCTGATCTGCAAACAACGGTGCCTTTTGTGCATCATCCCGCTGAACGAATACCCATACCGGCGCACGTTTTCCTTGCTCGGCTTCGGTCGCCATGGCGCCAAGCTGGTCCGTGGAAATCAAAATGCGCTTGGCGGCTTCGGGATCGAATTTCGCCGACGTGTACAACTCGGTATTGGCACCATCGGATCTGAAATGATCCGGGTTGCCCCATGGCCCGGTCACCAGCGCTGGCTGGGTGCGATCCAGATAAAACGGCACGCTGAAATAGTAATAGTTGTAGAACACCACATCGGCATCGGGTGCGATGCGGTCGCGCACAGCCAGGGTGATTTCCTTATGCGATTTGTGATCGATCATGGCGAAAATGACGACGGTCGTTACACCCAACAGCGCGCCGATCAGCGCCATGGTGGCGATGCGACCCTGCCAACG
>NZ_DAIESY010000089.1:0-4758 GCF_027346185.1 Halothiobacillus sp. | reverse complement strand
CCCCCCTTTGCGGGCTACGCCAGCTTAATGCGAAGCAGGCGAAGCCCGCGTTAAAAGGGGGTGAGGTGGTGGCTTTGCAAAAGAGGTGTGCTGCGTTTAGGCATTTCGCATTCCCCTTTGTAAAAGGGGGAATGAGGGGGATTTGGTGGCTTGGGTTTGGTGCGGTAAATCCCCCCTGCCCCCCTTTGCGGGCTACGCCAGCTTAATGCGAAGCAGGCGAAGCCCGCGTTAAAGGGGGGTGAGGTGGTGGCTTTGCTAAAATCTGGGAGTAGGTGGTTCGGCCAAAGATCGAAGCAGGGTTAAGGCCGGATATAATACGCGGACACCCAGAAGAAAAACGCCAGAACGCTACCCGCCCACAGCAGATAACCCCAGCGTCGAAACCGTTTGGCCAGCACGGTTTGATCATCTGCCGAGATGATATAGGGGCGCCTGCTTTGAGGGTTGGCGCTCATCAGGTGTGTTTGCTGGGGACGTTCCAGTTCCCGTACCTGCTGTGCCTGAATTTGCTGGCGTGCGGCTTCCCGCGCCTGATCCCACTCTTTGGAGTCGATGGAGCCATTGCGATCCAGATCGAATGTTTTCATCTTTTGCGGATCGTTCTTCCACTCCCTCAGCAGCGAGGCAACCGACTCGTTCTCAACCACATAAGGATCGTGGGTAATAGTTTTGAACCAGCCCAGAACGTACAGATTGCGATGCGGCAGCAGGAGTTTTTCGGTGTAGCGGTAATCGCCGAAAAATTGCCCGCCCACGCTGTTGGTCAACCCGCTTGGCCGCTCGGTATTGCCGTACCACTGGCGTCGCATGTTGGGGCGAATACTGGCCGATTCGGGATCAACCAGGCATTCGCCGGTTTCATCTTCTACCGCAATCAGGTTATCGCTTTCATGCTGATAAATGCGCTGCCAGTCAGAACGCTTGGATTCAGTGAAACTTTGCTCCCGGTGCTCAACGGACACCCAGAACCAGACACATGCCGCGCCGGTCATTGGCGAAACGAGGGGCGAGGCGTCGATATTTTTGGTGATGCCTTCAATTTCGATGTACCCCTGGTGCGCCGAGGCAATTTTCGAGGTCGGGGTATTGATGATCCAGTAGGTGCGGCGAACAAACCAGATGCCCGCCAACAAGGTGATCAGGGTCAGCAGAATCAACCCGAACAATAGAAAATGGTAGCCGTTGTCGTCAAAGGAACCCACCCAGTGGGCGTACCAAGTCATCAAACCAATCTCGTTTATTGATTGAACAGCGTCTTGAGATCCGCATCCTTGATTTCATCTTCCCGGAAGGTGAGCAACTTGAACGGACGGAAACGGAACAACTGGGCAATCAGCACATCGGGGAATTGTTCGATGCGCACATTGTTGAGATTGACGGACGCGTTATAAAACTCACGCCGATCGGCAATCATGTTTTCCAGACCGGAAATACGTTGCTGCAAGTGCTGGAAGCTCGTATTCGCCTTGAGGTCGGGATAGGCCTCGGCAACGGCATAGAAATCCATCAATCCTGCGCGCAACTGCCCTTCGGCCATACCCAGCGCATCCATATCACCGCGTTCCTGCGCGCCGTGTACAGCCGAACGAGCCCGCATGACCTTCTCCAGCGTTTCTTGCTCGTACTTCATGTACTGCTTAGCGGTTTCAACCAGTTTTGGCAGCTCATCGTGCCGCTGCTTGAGCAGCACATCGATGTTCGACCAGGCCTGTGACACGTTGTGCTTCAACACCACAAGGCCGTTATACATGATGATCGCCCAGATCACGATCACGGCGAACAGGAACAACAAAACCGAAATTGTGACACCCATGATGCTCGCTCCCTTCAATCCCAATCTGTTACTTATATTGAACACGCCATCGGCGCCTAAAACTGCCACAAAAAAACCCGACCAATCGGGCCGGGTTAGTTTTTTGTTTTGCTCCGCAGCTCCGTCGCAGATCGATTTTATCAGATATCGATATTGACGGCGGACAAGGCGAATTTCTCAATGAAATCTCGGCGGGGCTCTACCAGATCACCCATCAAAATCGTGAAGATTTCATCCGAGGCAATGGCATCTTCAATGCGCACTTGCAGCAGGCGACGGGTTTCCGGGTTCATGGTGGTTTCCCACAACTGATCCGGGTTCATTTCGCCCAGGCCTTTGTAGCGCTGAATACCCAAACCGCGCCGCCCTTCCTGCATCAGCCAGTCAATCGCCTGTTCGAAATGAGTAATCGGTGCGCTCTTTTCGCCGCGCAATACGCGCGCGTCTTCACCGATCAAGCCTTCGAGCTGAGAAGCCAGTTCGCCCAACACGCGGTAATCTGCGGTCGAAAAGAAAGCAGCGGGCAGGAATGTTTCATGTGAAACACCGTGCTGACTGCGAACAATCTGAATGCCAGCGACGCCCTCTGTTGTTTTGGCAAACCCGGATTCGTAATGGACACCGTGATCTGCAAACTGATTCATCGACTCGGTGAAGCGGCCCAACCAAACCTTGAATGCTTCACCATCTTCGGTGACTTCGGCAGAGGTCATTTTCGGTAGATGCAGAATGGCCTTCAGCGCGGAAGGGTCGTATCGGTGCGACAGTCGATCAATCACGGCCTGTGCAACCAGATACTCACGTGCCATGGATTCCAGCGCGGGGCCGGAGATCAGCGGCGCTTCAGCATTCACCTGCAGCGCGGCACCATCGACCGCCAATTGCAAAAGATACTGGTTCAGTGCCAGATCATCCTTAAGGTACTGCTCCTGCTTGCCCTTTTTGACCTTGTATAACGGCGGCTGGGCAATATAAATATGCCCACGCTCGACGAGTTCCTTCATCTGGCGATAGAAGAACGTCAGCAGCAGGGTGCGGATGTGACTGCCATCGACGTCCGCATCGGTCATGATGATGATGCGGTGGTAACGCAGTTTGTCCGGGTTGAAGTCCTCCCGGCCGATACCGCAGCCGAGCGCTGTGATCAGGGTGCCAACTTCGGCCGATGAGAGCATTTTGTCGAAACGCGCCTTTTCCACGTTCAGGATCTTGCCTTTCAGCGGCAGAATCGCCTGTGTACGGCGATCACGTCCCTGCTTGGCGGAACCGCCCGCCGAGTCACCTTCCACGAGATAGATTTCGGACAGCGCCGGATCTTTTTCCTGGCAATCGGCGAGCTTGCCGGGCAAGCCGGCAATGTCCAACGCGCCCTTACGACGCGTCATTTCACGCGCACGACGCGCGGCTTCGCGGGCACGTGCTGCCTCGATGATCTTGTTGGTAATGAGCTGGGCTTCCTGCGGATTTTCTTCCAGAAACTCTGCCAACCGCTCAGAGGTTAGCGATTCAACCGCCGATTTAACTTCGGAGGACACCAGCTTTTCTTTGGTTTGTGAGGAAAACTTCGGATCTGGCACCTTCACGGAAATGACCGCAACCAAACCTTCACGCCAGTCTTCGCCCGAGGTGGAAACCTTGGCTTTTTTCAGAATGCCGGAACGATCCATATAGTCGTTCAGCGTGCGCGTCAATGCCGCCCGGAAGCCCGTCAAATGCGTGCCGCCATCGCGTTGCGGGATGTTGTTGGTGTAGCAGAACAGGTTTTCCTGATAGGAATCGTTCCACTGCAAGGCCAGCTCGACCAGCACCGCGTCTTTCTGCCCCGAGAAACTCAGGACGTTTTTGTGAATAACGGATTTGCCTTTATTCAAATGCTCCACGAAGGCACGAATACCGCCTTCGTAGTAGAACGTGTCGGAACGGCCCGAAATTTCGTCGTTCAGGAATACCCGAATGCCGGAATTGAGAAAGGACAGCTCGCGCAGGCGCTTGGCCAGGATGTCGTAGTGGAAAACGACATCGGCGAAAACGGTCGGGCTGGGCAGGAACCGGATGCTGGTACCCGATTTATCCGTCGACCCGACCTCGGCCAAGGGCGCCTGTGGCACCCCCAGACGATACGACTGGTGATACGCATGGCCGCCGCGATAGATATCCAGCTCCAATTCATCGGAAAGCGCATTGACCACCGACACACCCACGCCATGCAAGCCGCCGGACACCTTGTAGCTGTTCTGGTCGAATTTGCCGCCCGCGTGCAGCACGGTCATGATGACTTCCGCCGCCGAAACGCCCTCTTCGGCATGGATGTCCACCGGGATACCCCGACCATTATCCGTTACCGAAACCGAGCCATCGGTGTGCATGGTGACGGTGACGGTATCGCAGTGCCCGGCCAGAGCCTCGTCGACCGCGTTATCCACCACCTCGAACACCATGTGGTGCAGGCCGCTGCCGTCGTCCGTGTCGCCGATGTACATGCCGGGGCGCTTACGAACGGCATCCAGACCTTTTAGGACTTTGATACTGGTCGAGTCGTACGTCTTGTTATCGCTCATGAGAGGGCTTCCAGAAACATAGAAAATGGGCGGAAAATAGGGCGTGCAAGCCGATATCGGCGCGTTGCAAGCCAAGCAGGGCTGCCGGATATTTTTGCTCGTAGATGCGACAGGGCAACCCTCGTTTTATCGGGACACAACGCCCATCCAGCAAAGCCGGATCACCTTGGCCCAAGACAATCGAAAGATTATACCACGGCTGAGATTTGCCCGGCATCCAGCCTGAAAACCGCATCGAATGGGAAATCGATCTGTTGTCGATCGATTGCAGAAATAAAGACCTGATGCCCCATATTCGACAAATAGTGCAACAAGGCAGAAGAATGACGGGCATCGAACTCGGACATGAAATCGTCGAATAACAATACGGCCCGCTTGCCGCGTTGC
>NZ_DAIESY010000074.1:0-4244 GCF_027346185.1 Halothiobacillus sp. | reverse complement strand
GAGTTTTTCTTTGATTTCATCGGGTAAAGATGAAGCATGAATATCGAAGCGCAGATGGATCGCCGTTGAGACCTTGTTGACATTCTGCCCTCCCGAACCCTGCGCCCGGATGGCCGTGAACTCGATCTCGGCAGCGGAAATAGTGGGATAAGTCATCAAACAAAACCTGCAAAAGTCCTTCGCGGAAGCCCGGCGCACTATAACAGGTATCACCTCATCGAACCGTGCTAAAGCCAAGCTGGCGTCAGCCCGGCCACTCGACCGGACGGTTAAGTTACACCCTGACGCTGGCGGGCAATTTCCCGGTCCAGCAGCCGGTGCGACCACAAGCCACCGAAGGGGATCAATGCCGCGAAAAAGACCACCGCCCCCTTGGCAGCAGCCAATCGTCCGGCGAATACGCTGGTCAGTAATACCCCCATTGTCCAAAGAAACAAAGCCCCGTGGATGGGTCCGACCACCTGGACGGCCAAAGGAAAATCCAAACCGTATTTGATCGGCACGGCAATAAGCACCAGGGCGATCAGGGAAGTGCCTTCCACCAAGGTCATCAGACTCAAATGGCGCAACAAACGCGAAACCGGAGATTTCCCGGCCTTGGAAAGAAGAAAAGACATGAGCGCACCTCTCAATTAATAATAATTTTTTATGCTATATCATAGAAAATTACAATTCAATTTACTCAGGTTTACCTATGCAAATAAGCGACCAAAATTGCCCGGTTAAGAGGCGATACCGCGTTGTTATCCGGCAACGCCTATTAGCCATACTGCCCAGTTAATCAGCCATAAATTTAACTGGCGGCAACACGACGGGCGTACGCTCTATATAGCGGTCGTGCAGGCACATCTTCCTGCATGGGGCCGTGTTTATCCATGATTTTTGTTACATCTGGAGCTCATTATGATCAACGATACCGTCGTCGAGCTATCGCGCTGGCAATTCGCCGCCACCGCGCTCTACCACTTCTTGTTTGTGCCACTCACACTGGGGCTTACTGTGTTCCTCGCGGCGTTGGAAACAGTGTATGTGGTCACCGGCAAGCCGATTTACAAGGAAATGACGCAATTCTGGGCAAAATTGCTGCTCATCAACTTTGCCCTCGGTGTCGCCACCGGCCTCACGATGGAGTTCGAATTCGGCACCAACTGGTCATTTTATTCCGGCTTCGTTGGCGATATTTTCGGTGCGCCCCTGGCCGTTGAAGGCCTGATGGCCTTCTTCATGGAATCGACCATGATCGGCCTGATGATCTTCGGCTGGGATCGACTCTCCCGTGGGCAACATCTGATCGTAACCTACCTTGTCGCACTGGGCTCGAACCTGTCGGCACTGTGGATTCTCGTCGCCAACGGCTTCATGCAGGACCCGCAAGGTGCCGTGTTCAACCCCGTCACCATGCGAATGGAACTGGAAAGTTTCACCGCGCTGATTTTCAGCCACGACGCACAAGCCAAATTCGTGCACACCAGTATTGCCGGTTATGTGACCGCGGCGATCTTCGTTGCTGGCGTGAGTGCCTTCTACCTGCTGCGCAAACGGCACATGGAACTGGCCAAGCGCTCGTTCCGCATGGCAACGATCTTTGGCGTGCTGTCCACCATCGGGGTAATCACCTTGGGTGATGCGCTCGGCTTCATCGACGGCGAAGCTCAACCGGCCAAAATTGCCGCGATGGAAGCCATGTGGAAAACGGAAGAAGCGCCCGCGCCATTTAATCTCATGGCTTGGCCGAATCAGGAGAAGCAGGAAAATAGTTGGGCCATCCAGATTCCCTATCTGCTCACGCCACTTTTGACACACACCATGGATATGAAAATTCCGGGTATCGCAGAGATTGAAGCCAGCAATGCCCTACGCATCAAGAATGGTATCCAGGCGGTAGAGGCGCTGAAAATTCTATCCGGTAATCCAACCGATGCGGCGGCTATGGCTCAGTTCAAGGCGCATGAGCAAGATCTCGGTTATGGCTTTTTGGTCAAGCGCTACGCGCCTGAGCAGGATGTAAGCAAAGCGACCGATGCGGACATCGCCCTCGCCGCGAAAGACACCATCCCGGATGTCTTCGCTATTTACTGGACGTTCCGCATTATGGTGGGCTTTGCCTTCCTGATGCTCGCCTTCTTCATTTTCGGCGTGATCTACTCACTGCGTAACGATGTCGAGAATCATCCTCTTTTCCTGCGCTTTTCGCTCTGGCTGATCCCGGTCCCGTTTCTCGCCTGCGAGATGGGCTGGCTCACGGCCGAGCTGGGTCGCCAGCCGTGGACGGTCTACAACCTGCTGCCGACCTGGATGTCGGCCTCGAGCCACAGCGTGAGTTACATGATGTTCTCGTTGATCGGTTTCGTGAGTCTGTACTCGATCTTCATCATCATCGAAATGTACCTGATGGTACGCGCGATCAAGCAAGGGCCCGACGATCATCACGCGGCGCAAAAGCAAGATAAGAACACGTCGTCAGGTGGCTCGGTATTGGGTGGCAACTACGCCCCTGTTCATGCAAAGACGCTCGTGAACGAACAATCCAAAGAGGTGTGAGATGGATTTATATCTAGGCTTGAAAGTTTTGTGGTGGCTGCTCTTGGGCGTGCTGTTACTGGGGCTGGCCGTTATGGTGGGCATGGATATGGGTGTCGGGGCGCTGCTGCGCATCATCGGTAAGACCGATCTCGAACGTCGGAGCATGCTCAACGCCATCGGCCCGCACTGGGACGGTAATCAGGTGTGGTTCATCCTGGGCGGCGGGGCGATTTTTGCGGCCTTCCCGCTCATCTATGCCACGGCGTTTTCCGGTTTGTATGTCGTCATGCTGCTCCTGCTGTGGAGCATGATCATGCGACCGCTCGCCTTCGAATACCGTTCGAAAATTCCGACCGAAGGCTGGCGCAACATTGCCGACTGGGTATTCCTGCTCTCCGGCGCGCTGCCGATGATCATCTACGGCGCGGCCATGGGCAATATGCTGCAAGGCGTACCCTTCCACTTCGACTGGGATCTGCGCTCTTACTACACCGGCAGTTTCATCAGCCTGTTCAACCCGTTCGCCATTCTTGCCGGTGTTCTTTCCCTGGCGCTGGCCATGTACATGGGCGCAACCATGATGGTCATCAAGACAGAGGGCGCACTGGCCGGGCGGGCTCGGGCGGCAGGTTCATTTGCCATTCTGGTCGCAATCGTCCTATTTGCGGTGGGCGGTGTGTGGATCAGCATGATGCCCGGCTTCGTTCTGACCCATTCAGTCGACCCGGCATTGGCGCAGACACCCCTCACCCAAACCGTTGAACTCGTCAAAGGCGGCCTGCTGGCCAACTACAAGGCCATGCCCATTCTGTGGGTCATCCCGGTTATCGGCTTTGCAGGCATGATCATCGGTGGCCTGCTGCTGCGCGCGCATCGCCCCGCCATTGCATGGTGGTTTGGCGTTCTGGCGTGGGTGGGTGTACTCGGTGCAACCGCGATCAGCCTGTTCCCGTTCCTCATGCCATCAAGCACCAATCCAAGTCAGAGCCTGACCATCTGGAACTCGATTTCCAGTGAAAACACTCTGCTGTGGATGACCGGCTTCTCGGTCGTGTTCGTACCCTTGATCCTCTGGTACACCAGCTGGGCCTTCTACGTGATGCGCGGCAAGGTGGATGCGGGCAAGATCGAGAAAGACCCGCACGCTTATTGATCCCGGGCTGAAATTTACGGAGAAAGAATATGAAGACGATTGGTTATTTCCTGCTGTTTTTTGTGCTGGCCATGATCGTGATCTTCCTTGTGATCGTGATGGGCGAAGCCGCCCCCTGGTACTTCGCCTGGATCATCGGCACCGGGTTGTTGATTTTGACCTCTGCCGCCGCGGGTTTTCTCTTCGACACGCAAGAAGAAAAATCCAAAGGCACGCCGCAGTGACCTGCGACGTGCTTCTGATCTGAAGCACACCAAAGCCTACGAAAGCCCCCCGGTCATGCCGGGGGTTTTGTTTGCTTCAATGCACAACAATCAGTGCAGGACGGCACGACCCAATCAGACTAGCTGCGGCCATTGCGGTAGCTGCTCATGTTGTTGTTGGGCCTGCACATTAAGCATTATTTATCAACCGGTTGGGGCTTAACCTAATGGCATTACCCCTGCCCTCCTTACAGAGGGGTGGATTTGAGGGTTCAGTGGTCGAGTAACCGGGCGAGGTACCGTCCGGTGTGAGATCCAGCCACTTTTGCCACGGTTTCCGGTGTGCCGCTGGCGATGATTTGTCC
>NZ_DAIESY010000068.1:0-10278 GCF_027346185.1 Halothiobacillus sp. | reverse complement strand
AACATCGAGAAGCTGACGCATCATGGCTATGCCCATTGAACAGGGTGGAGAGAGTAACTTCCGCCGCCACAACACCGGATCAAACTGGGGTTGAGCACAGAAAAACGAGGAACGACGATGAAAACCCGGAATGACCTGATGCCGCATCAGCTTCAGCCATCTACTGAAAAAATTCCGGTGGGTGTGGCAAACGGAACCCATAAATGGGTTTTTCTACAGCGTCGTTAGATGCGGGGTGCTCTATGGGCAAAGCTTCACGGGCAAAAAGAAACAGGCCGCCATCCAGAAATACTGGGTGAGGCTGCGTCTATTATGTTCATACCGACGAAGGCTACATCGGGATGGTTGCTAGCCGAGAGCAAGCACAGTCCATGGACAAGCACTCCGTTCTGATCTGCGATGAAAACGAAACGGCTCAATTCCCACAATGGGGTAATGAAAGAGCAAACCAATACATTCTAGAAAAATCGCTTTCGTTGGGTTTCACACGTATTGGAAACATTGCATTCTTCTAACGAATTGAAAAGGGCAGTGGGTACGTCTACTTCATCGAAGCCGTAGGCTTATCGAGAGTGAAGATCGGCTATTCCGAAGATCCAGAAAGCAGGCTTCACACGCTACTAACTGGATTGCCAGTGGCGCTAAATATTTTTGCCAAAATGCCGGGCAATCAAATCATGGAAAAGGAAATTCATAGCCGCTTCCAGCACCTTAAAGTTGAAAACGAGTGGTTTCACTTCACTGATAAAATCAAGGCTTACATCTTACATTGAGAAAAACTTCATCTAACAATTGCTTCGAGAGGGTCGCTCCAACAGCGGGCTTCGCACCTGTTTCCGCGCATCTCAAGCGAAACGTTAGCAGTTACAGCTTCCTACCAAATCTTGCGGATTGAGTAAAAAAGGAATAATTTGTACTCATGGATGAGTTTGAATTCGACGAAGCCAAAAGCCAGGCCAATCTGGAAAAGCACGGTATAGATTTCGTTGCTGCCCAAGGGCTTTGGAAAGATCCATACCTGCTGGAGATCCGCGCAAAATCAGGGGATGAGCAAAGGTTCTTGCTGATAGGAAAGATTGTTGAAAAGCACTGGTCGGCGATCGTCACATACAGGGAAGCTCGTATTCGTCTGATTTCAGTCAGACGTTCCCGTAAGAAGGAGATTGAGCTCTATGAAAGCTAAAGACTTCGACAAGAAATTTGAGGAAGGCCAGGAAGATATTCTCGATGACCTGGATTTGTCCTCTGCTCGCCGCGTTAATCAGGAACAAAAGCGAATCAACGTCGATTTCCCGGCTTGGGTTGTCGAGTCGTTGGATCGCGAGGCTGCGCGCATAGGCGTTACCCGCCAATCGATCATCAAGGTGTGGCTGGTGGAGCGTCTTCAGGCAGAATCTGCTAATAAGCTGCTTAATGGTGACGCATTACACTAGCTCGTCTGATGAAGCAAATTAACTGGAATGCTGAAAAGAACCAGCAGTTGATGAGCTAGCGCGGAACTTCCTTTGAAGATGTCCTATATGCTCTTCAGTCGGGTGGTTTACTAGATGATGGACCGCACCCCAACAGGGAAAAGTACCCGAATCAGCGTCTGTTTGTGGTTCGGATTGATGATTACGCCTGGCTGGTACCGTACGTCGAGAACGAAAAAGAAATCTTTCTCAAGACGATTATTCCCAGCCGCAAGGCCACCAAGAAATTTTTAGGGGGATAGCATGGCCAAGACCAAATTAGATCCTGAAGAGCAAGAGTTGCTTGAGGCATATGAGTCGGGAGAATTCGAGTCGGACCTGGGTGCCGATCGTCGGGAGTCCCTCGCTAAGGTAGCGGAAGAAACTTTTAAGAAAGACAGGCGAATCAACATCCGTATCTCCAGCCGGGATCTGGAGGCGCTGCAGCGTCGGGCTTTGGAAGAGGGGCTGCCTTACCAGTCTTTGGTTTCGAGTGTTCTGCACAAGTATGTCTCGGGCGGGCTCAAGGATATCTCTGCCAACAAGTCAGGCCAGCGGACGCGCTAACGCTCGCCGCTGCCTTCTGCGTTAGCGGCTCACAAACAGATATGTCATCGGATTTCAAAAGAATCAAGAAGATATAGAGAAAATCAAGCTAAGGCTGTTGGAAATGCATGATGAGATGTAAAAGCTTAATTCAACAGATGAAGCTTCAACTACCACCGTTGTTTTGAGTGCGCCATCATAAAATTAGGGTCTCAGAAAAATTTATTTTCGGAATTTATGTGCGATTGCAATGAGGTTTTCATCATGAGAACTGAGTCGATTAAACCCACCGACATCCTAGATTACTGGTATTCCGAGTTCATGCAGAAGCACTGGTTCGCTTCGACACCGGCATTGGATGAAGAGATCAGGGAAAAGTATTGGTCGTTGTGGGAGCGTGCGGCGACGGGCGAGCTGGATCACTGGCAGGATTCGCCCGAGGGGGCGTTGGCATTGGTGATCGTTCTGGATCAGTTTCCGCTCAATATGTTTCGCGGCAAGCCGGAGAGTTTTCGCACGGAACGAAAGGCCATTGAGGTCACGTTGAACGCCTTGAAAAAGGGGTTCGACAAGCAGTTGAGCAAAGACCGTTTGAGCTTTTTGTTTATGCCGTTGATGCACAGTGAGAAGCTCGAAGATCAGGATTTGTCTGTCTCGCTGTTCCGTCGGTACGGGCTGACGGGCAACATCAAGTTTGCGGAACACCATCGGGAGCTTGTGCGGAAGTATGGCCGATTCCCGCATCGTAACGCCATTTTAGGGCGGGAAAGCACCCCGGCGGAAGTCGCGTATCTGGCTTCTAAGGATGCCTTCAAGGGGTGATCTGAATCGCTCGATCTTCAGCGATTTGTCTGGATGTTTGGTGGCGCACCTTCAAGGATGGGGTTTCGTAATGTCATCAGCCTGTTCGCCCGATGATGACTGTTCTTTCTCTCCGATCTCCCGTTTGTCTATGAACCAAAACACCACACCCAGCGAGAGAATGCCAGCAGAAAGAGCCATTAGCATCATCGGCTGGACTTCTGTTAAATCCAGGATGATGAATTTTCGTGTCAAGGCCAGCAGCGCAATGAGCACCACGATCTTGGTCTGAATGATGTGTTCGCGGCGTTCGATCACTTTGATGATTGAATGTTGAAATTCCATCGCGATCAACAAAGTCATTATGCTGCCGAACAATGACTGGAAAACTCGATGGCTCAACACACGCTCGTGCTGAACGAACAGGTTCGACAGGACATCTCTAATGAGCTCCCATAGTGCCATCAGGATGATGATTGCAATCATTATCCCGAGCACGGTCGCGATGACCTGTTCGAACCGCTCGGCAAGATTCATGACCGACCAATATTTACGGATGTCGATCTGCCGGGGTTCCTTGCGATTGCTGATCATGTTCATGGTGTCTTCGATCCTCAAGAGCTCATCTAAACCATGTTCAATTACAGCGAAAATTTAGGCCTTCCTGTCAGAAATTCAATAGCTACCGGATAACACAAATAAACGAATTCAATTGGTTGTGATTCGTACCGCTGCAACAAGGTACCGGTGCGCGGCGTGAGTTGCGACGGCATCAGAAATGAACGGGCGTTTATTTCCAGCGTGTCAACAGATGGCCCTTTGGGTGCATTGGCACGCATTCCATCACGATCATGGCGCCATCGAGGAATGTGTCCCAGGGCGAGGCCGTCGTCTTCAAGGTGGTTGCCGTGCTGTTGTGGCTGGTGCCGGATCAAGCGGGTTCTGGTCAGCCTTAAGCCAATAGATTCTGCGGACTGAGCCGGCGATGTCTTCAGACCGCCTGCCCGGCGACCCAGCCCGATGACCAGGCCCACTGGAAGTTGTAGCCGCCCAGCCAACCGGTGACATCCACGACTTCGCCGATGAAGTACAGGCCCGGCACGTCCTTGGCTTCCATTGTGCTGGATGACAAAGCGCGCGTGTCCACGCCACCGAGGGTGACTTCTGCCTTGGCATAACCCAAGGTGCCGGAAGGCATGATCTCCCAGGCCGAAAGGGCTTGGCCCATGGCGGTAATCTCCTTGTTGCTGTGTTCGGCCAACGGTTTCGTCCAGCCCCGAGCGGCCGACCATTCCTGCGCGATGCGTTTGGGCCAGTAATCGGCCAGACATTGCGCGAGGCTGCGTTTGCTCGATCGGTTTTCCTCTAGCCAGGACGGAATGTTCAAATCCGGCAGCAGATTCAGGCGGATGGGCTGCTTCTTTTCTGCCGAATAGTACTGACTTTGCCAGTAGCTCGATACCTGCAAAATGGCGGGGCCGGAAAGCCCGCGGTGGGTGAATAGCAGGTTTTCCCTGAAGCGAGGGTGTTGGCCGGATTTGTTGGCGTTCTTGTGCTCTTTGCCGGGTGTCAAATTCGAGCATTCGGCGATAACATCGAGTGAGTTGCCCGTGAATGCTTGCAGTGGTTCGCCATCGGTCGGCGCGAGGGCGAGGGGGACCAGCGCGGGGTGGGGCGGAATGACCGGCAGGCCGAACTGTTCGGCCAATCGATAACCAAACGGCGTTGCCCCGAGTTTGGGAATGGCCAATCCTCCGGTGGCGATCACCAGCGATTGACTCGCGAAGGCACCTTGATCGGTCTCAACCAGGAAGCGGTCATCGCTCGTCTTTTCAACCTGCGTTACCGCACAGGGCTGCGCCCAGGTCACGCCACCTTGCACGCATTCGACCTTGAGCATGTCGATGATCTGGGTGGCGGAATCGTCGCAGAACAGTTGGCCGAGCGTTTTCTCGTGATAGGCGATGCCGTGGCGTTCGACCATCCGGATGAAATCCTGTGCGCTGAATTGAGCCAGTGCGGAGCGGACAAAATGCGGATTCTGCGACAGGAAATTTTCCGGTTTGACGTCCTTGTTCGTGAAGTTGCAGCGGCCACCGCCGGAGATGCGAATGCGTTCGCCGATAGTCAAAGCGTGATCGATCAACAGAACGCGTCTACCCCGTTGGCCCGCCTGTGCCGCGCACATCATGCCGGCGGCGCCCGCGCCGATCACGATCACATCAAATTCGGTCATTTCCTGCGTGCGGAAATGAGTTGCCGGGCCAGAAGCAGCAGCAATTCAGGATGGGTTTTCAATGTCGTTTTTAGCGTATGGAACACAATTGGAATGCCGCGTTCGGCCACAACACCAGCGGCACCGGCGACGGCCACACTCACCCAAGGAAAGCGACGCGTGGTGTCGCGTACGACCGATAGCGGGTCGTTGACGGCATCCTGCCAGGATTGGCGCAAATGCTGTTTGGCTTCATCCAGTGAGCGGGGTGCGGATTGGTTTGCCATGATCGTTAGCCTGATCCGATTACCGCATGGCGCGATAGGCGATAAAGCCGAGCGTTGCCGCCAGCAGCAGGCTTACGCCACCCATGATCAGGGCGGCGAGCGTGCTACCTAATGCGGCGGCCAAGGCGAGGTACCCCGCAGCCAGCAGAAAGCCCAGTGCCGTGAGGATGAGGGCCGAGGCCGTCAGCAGGAACACCAGGCCGAAACTGACACGGCGGACGGACCGCTTCAGCGCGCGCCCTTCCGCCTCCAGCAGTTCGAGCAGGGCGATGACGAATTCCGGCATTGAATGTCAGTTTTTGCTGAACAGTTTGGCGAGCACAAAGCCGATGCCGAAGGCAGTGAGCAGGCTGGCGACCGGATGCCGTTCGATGACCTGTTCTGCTTGATCGACGGTGGCACGCGTCTTCTCGCTCACGCCCTCTTTGGCCGCATTCACCCGCTGATTTAAGGTGTCGATTGCATCATGCAGCGTATTGATGGCGTCCTGCCCGAGTGCTTCGGCCTTGTTTTGGCCGCGTGTTTTCATGGCAGTCAACAGCTCGGCCAAATCGGCCTTGAGTTGATGCATGTCTTGCTTGATGGCGGCGAGTTCTTCGTTGCCGGTGGTGTTTGATGTGGCGTCTGTGGTTTTGGGGGCTGTGGGCATAATGCGATCTCCTTTGGTGACAAGGGTTCATCCTACACCGGTTTGACCGGTGTGCGTGTTCGGGCGCCCCTTTAAAGTGTTTTAATCAGCCCAAGGCCAGTTGTTTCTTGAGCAAATCCCGTACGTGATCCGTTTGGGGTCGGATGCCATGCCAAATATAGAAACTCTCGGCCGCTTGCTCGACCAGCATGCCCAGACCGTCGAATGCGGTAGCGCCCAAGGCCGCACCCCACTGCATGAATACGGTGGGCGCGCGTCCATAGGCCATGTCGTAGACGGTGGTGTTCTGCCCGATCAACGCGTCCGGCAGCGGAAGCTGTTCACCGCTGAGGCTGGCGGAAGTCGCGTTGATGATGAGATCGAACGGTTCTGCGGGGAGGGCATCCAGCGCGCAGGCGCCAAGCTGCGTTCCCGCCAGATCCTGAAAATCGGTTGCCAGTTGTTCGGCCGTTGCCGCGCGGCGATTGGCGATGAGCAATTGCGTGGGTTCTTCAGCCAGCAGGGGCGCGAGCACGCCGCGCGAGGCCCCACCCGCGCCTAGCAGCAGGACCTTTTTGCCTTTGAGTGGGATCTGGTGGAACGCGAGGTCGCGCAGTAAACCCACGCCATCGGTGTTGTCGCCCCGAATATCGGATGACACATCGGATGACCGGGGATCTGCCGGGAAAATCAGCGTATTGACGGCCCCTGCCCGCTGTGCCCGTTCGCTTAGCGTAGCGCATAAGGCAAACGCTTCGGCCTTGAAGGGGACGGTAACGTTCAGCCCGAGCCCACCTTCGCTGCGAAATTGTGCCACGGTTGCAATGAACCCATCCAAAGGTGCCAGAATCGCCGTGTAATCCAGATCGATGCCAGTTTGTTCGGCAAAGGCGCGATGGATCAGCGGCGACCGACTGTGGGCAATAGGGTTGCCAATCACCCCGTATCGAACTGTCATCGTGCGGCTTAGATCGTGAGGGTGCGCACGCCTTCGGCGGCGGCAAGAATCAACACATCGGCAGGGCGCAGGGCGAACAGACCAACGGTGACGATGCCGGGAATATTGTTGAGTTCGGCTTCGAGCTTGGCTGGTTCCATGATCTCCATGTTGTGGATGTCGAGAATCTGGTTGCCATTGTCGGTGACAAAACCATCACGGTACACCGGTTGACCGCCCCGCTTGACCAGTTCGCGTGCGATCATGCTGCGGGCCATGGGGATGACTTCGATCGGCAGCGGGAATTTTCCCAGACGCGGTACCAGCTTGGTCTCGTCGGCCACGCAGACGAATTTTTTCGCCATGTGCGCAATGATCTTTTCGCGGGTCAAAGCGCCGCCGCCGCCCTTGATGAGCTGCAGGTTGGCATTGGTTTCATCCGCACCGTCGATGTAGACCGGAATGTCGCCCACGCCATTGAGGTCGAACACTTCGATGCCGTGTGCCCGCAAACGCTTGGTGCTGGCCTCGGAGCTGGAAACGGCGCCTTCGATCTTGTGCTTGATGGTGGCCAGTTCATCGATAAAGAAATTCACGGTCGACCCCGTACCAACCCCGACAATACTGCCGGTTTGTACGTATTGAAGCGCTGCCTTGGCTGCCTGTTGTTTGAGTTGGTCTTGTGGGGTCATGTTCAGTTCCTTGTTGTTATCGATGGTTCGTTTGCCTTGGTTGATCGCCATACCTGCCAATAGCTGGTTTTCGGCCGCCGAACGAGGCGTGCCAAACACGCTGTACGCGGTTAAATCGAACCGATGAGCAGTTTGACGATAATTGTCGGCGGTTATTCTGGCATGATAGGGCGCTCAGTGCATCATCTGCTTGTACTGCTTCGTCTTTTCGCGCGCATCGTTTGCCCGGGCATTTCTTCGTGTCATTCGGTGCCCAATCGTTCAAGGAGCTGGATTTGTCCGCCTTACTTCAGGATTATCTTCATCGGATTTTGACCGCACGGGTGTACGACGTGGCGAAAGACACGCCGCTGACGCCCGCAATTCTGATTTCCGAGCGTCTGGATAATCGAATTTTGTTGAAGCGTGAGGACACGCAGCCGGTCTTCTCCTTCAAGCTGCGCGGCGCGTATAACATGATGCATCGGCTGAAAAGCGAGGGACAGCTGGGCAGTGGTGTGATTACCGCTTCGGCTGGCAATCATGCCCAGGGCGTGGCGCTGGCAGCCCAGAAGCTGGGTGTGGCCGCCACCATCGTGATGCCGTTGACGACCCCCGCCATCAAGGTCGATGCCGTTCGCCGACGCGGTGCGAAGGCCGTCCTGCACGGAGATACCTTCGATGAGGCATTCGCTCATGCACAGCAGCTTACTCAGTCCGAAGGTTTGGCTTTTATCCCGCCTTATGATCACCCGGATATCATTGCCGGGCAGGGTACCATCGGTGCGGAGATTCTGCGCCATCACCCCGACCCGATTCACGCGATTTTTGTTCCAGTCGGCGGCGGCGGTCTGATTGCGGGCATCGCGGCCTATGTGAAGATGTTGCGCCCGGAAATCCGGATCATCGGTGTCGAGCCGGACGATGCAGCCTGTCTGGCTGCGGCCATGACCGCTGGTGAGCGGGTGGTTCTGGAGCAGGTCGGGTTGTTCGCCGATGGGGTTGCAGTCAAACAGGTAGGCGAATATCCCTTCGCCGTGGCGCAGCAAGCGGTTGATGAAGTGATCACCGTCGATACCGATGCAATGACCGCCGCCATCAAGGACATGTTCGATGATACCCGCAGCATCAACGAAGCGGCAGGGGCATTGGCACTGGCCGGATTGAAAAAATACGTCAAGCAGCACGATCTGCACGGCGAGACACTGATCGCAATCGCTTCGGGCGCCAACATGAATTTTGACCGGTTGCGTTTCGTGGCCGAACGAGCGGATATCGGCGAGCAGAAGGAAGCCCTTTTTGCAGTCACCATCCCGGAAAAACCGGGCAGCTTCCAGGTGTTTTGCGAACTGCTCGGCCGTCGCCAGATTACCGAATTCAACTACCGTTACGCGGATCAGGATCGGGCGCATATCTTTGTGGGCATCCGTCTGGATACGCCCTCGGATCGGTCCGCCGTCTTCAATCGGCTGGTGCATGCTGATTATCCCGTGATCGACCTGACCGACAACGAAATGGCCAAACTGCATGCGCGGCATATGGTCGGCGGCCATGCGCACGGCATAAGCGATGAGCGTCTGTACCGCTTCGAGTTTCCCGAGCGCCCCGGCGCGCTGCTCCGCTTCCTGACCCATCTGGGCGCACGCTGGAACATCAGCCTGTTCCACTATCGCAATCAGGGTGCGGATTACGGCCGTGTACTTGTGGGCGTTCAAGTGGAGCAGGGCGCCATGGACGAGTTCATAACGTACCTCGATGAACTGAGCTATCCCTACTGGCCGGAAAGCGACAACCCGGTTTACAGCCTGTTTTTGGCTTGATTCATCTGATGAGAATCCCGGTTTTTTCTGACTTCCGGCTCAGAAAAAACTGTGCACAGTTATTGTGGATAACCCAGTGCATCACCGTCTGATGACCATCAGCAAGCCCATGCCATCAATGGCTTAGCACAATTGGTCAAAAAATCATCAGATATACGCACCGGCTTTGTCTATGCGAATAACCTGTTGTTTTTAATTGATATAAATAAACTTTCAGATTGAGTCCGGTCGCTCTTGTTCCGTGCCTGCGTTCATGTTAGCCGTTCGAATGCACGATGTTTTAATCTTCAGCCCTGTGGATAACTTTGTGTATTAATTGAGTGGATTCCTGAGTTTATTGGTCGATATTGGCTTAACTGTTTGATTTCAAGGATGCGATTTTTCGTGCCAATCGGAATGGGTGGTTTGGTCCAGAAAAAATCAAAAATTCAAGCACCCAGTCAACGATTTTTTATCCACAAAACCTGTGGATGAACCTGTGGGTTGTTTACGGGCATCTTGCCGGAGCCATGTGAGATCAAGTAGTTGAGGGATTGGTGAAAAAATAGGCAGCAAAACAAACCCGAAAAAAATACAGAAGTTAACTAATTGATTTATATATTTTATTTTTTTAAAAAATTGCCACCTTCTGGCTTGAGTCCGTGCGGTCATTTTGCTAAGGAACCTCTGATTGAATCCCCCCAAATCAGATAAACTAGTGTGAAACCATCGTGTTAGGTGCCGGATCGATGAAACAGACAAGTTTTGCCTCGCTAAGCTTTGCGTCGAAGAAGAAAAAGATGCGCAAGGAGTTGTTTCTTGAGCAGATGCAAGCGTGCGTGCCGTGGCCACAGTTCGAAGCGGTGATTGAACCGTACTATCCCAAATCAGGGCGGCGCGGCGGCCAGCCGATCGGCATCACGACCATGCTGCGGATCTACCT
>NZ_DAIESY010000043.1:0-11642 GCF_027346185.1 Halothiobacillus sp. | reverse complement strand
GGGAAAGCGGCGTAATCACAAAAGTAATCACCGGCACAGCCACGATATTGGCGGGCAAGGACGACCAGGCCACGCGGTCGAACAACCACCAGACGATGGGTAGCAAGGCAAGCGTGATAATGATCTGCAGGCGAAATCCATCGCGCCAGAACGCCAGCGCCGGGCGGTACTGCAACCAGAGCAGCATGATCAGCACCGCGCCAAACGAAAGCCAGAACCCGGCAGTGAGCGCATTGAACGGATCTAGCAATAGCACGCCCATCAAAGCGACCAGCCAAAGATCGAGCAACCGCCATGATCGCCCCAGCAGCAACCCGGCCAGCAGAATCGTGATCATCAGTACCGTGCGCTCGGTAGGTACAGACATCCCCGCCAAAAAGGCGTAGCCCCAGGCTGCAAAAACCGCCACTCCAGCAGCCACACGGCGGGCAGGTAGACGCTCGCACCATCGCGTGCGCGACCAGAGCCAGGCCGCGAGCCAGGCGAACAAGCCAGAAACCATACCCACATGCAAGCCGGAAATAGCCAGCAGATGGTTTGTGCCGGTAGCCAGCAGAGTTTCCCAGTCGTTTTGACCCAGATAATCACTATCCCCGATGGTCAAACCCAACAGCAGGCCCCGCCCACGGTCCGGTGTGCCTTGTGATTGGGAAATAGCCAGCAACTGCGTTCGCCAGTGCGAGCGAACCGATAACAGGTAGGCCGCGAATCCTTCACCTCGTTCGGCCACTAGTATGGGCTTGCCATGAACCGATCCTGTCGCCGCGATGCGCTGGGAAAATAGCCAGCGCTCATAGTCGAACCCGCCGGGATTCGCGCTGCCATGGGGCGGTCTCAAGCGCAGATCAAATCGCCAGACCTGACCACCGTGATACTCAACCTGTTCATTAGGCGGATAACGATGATAATCACCCACACGCAATCGCTGGCCGGTTGAATAAAATCGGCAAGCCACATCGCTTTGGTTTCTATCGACTTGTACAACGCGCAACATCAACTGGGTCGCGTGCGTTGATGGACGCGGCAAGGCATCGATCATGGCCGTCACGGAGCAGGATACGGGCGCAAGCGATGACGGCGGCAACGTCTGCACGAATTTACTGATGGCGGATAACGACCACAACAAACCACTGAGTACCGCAAAAGCAGGCACGGCAATCGTCCAGAAACGGGCAATATGCGCCGATTGCTGTAATCGCAGAATCAGAAGAACCAACAGAACCAGAACCCAAAAGGCTACCGATGGGCGCAACAGTTCACCGGCCAACGGGTTGGCGTGCAGAGATTTGGAGATAAGCGACGTCAGCCAGATCAGAGGTCCGGGCCAACCGCCCGATGTTTCAAGAGCAGCCCAAGGCAGCAACCAGGCACCCAGGGCGCCAACAGACCACGCCAGCAACCACAGCGAACTCAATCGTGGCGAGAAGCATCGATTTCGAACAAGCGTGCAGCTCATGGGGCATATTCCAGTCAGAATGCGCGATTACATCAAAATAGGCAGTAAGCGCAAAGGCCTAGCTTTTCAACCGGAAAGCCATGCCGCCGCCCGGCAGACGTTCCACAGTGAAACGGTCGCTCAACTGCTGAGTGGACTCGGACGCACCGAGAATAAGCCGCTATGAGGCTGAAGAGAATTGGCGATCTGCTCAATGATATGGGCTTTGGTTTCACGAGAAAAATAGATCAACGCGTTTCGACAGAAAACAATATCAAATCGTCCCAAACCAACCGGCGGATCGAGCAGATTACCGACCTGAAAACGGACACGACGCCGCACTTCTGGTTTGATAATCCAACCTTGCCCCACCACATCGAAAAATTGTTGTTTACGCCCAGCGGATAAGCCGCGCTCAAGCGACAACGCATCGAAAACACCTGAGTTAGCCTGCTCCAATACACGCGAGGACAAATCGGTACCGATAATTTCAACCGTAAATGGCGGTTTGATCTCGCTGACGAGCTTGCTGATCGAGTAAGGCTCCTGCCCCGAAGAACACGCCGCCTACCATATGCGAAGATTTTGCTTTTTTTGCGCCGCCGCCTCAGGAAAAAAAACATCACGCAACGCCGCAAAAGGATATTCATCCCGAAACCAGAGCGTTTCGTTGGTGGTCATCGCCTCGATAACCGAACGGGTCGGGCAGGTTCGCGACCATTGAGCAATCGCCCCATAAGCGCGTCGATGGACTCGATTTTCTGATCACGCAACACGCGACTCAACCGGGTTTCCACCAGATAACGCTTATCAGCGCCCAGAAGAATGCCGCTGCGCTTTTCGAGCAACGCGCAAAACCTCTGATATTGATCAGCCTCCATCCTTATTCCGACTCGACCAGATGTTTCGGCCGGTTACGGAGCGCCTCAGCGACGACCTTGGCCAAGTCGTCCGGGTGGAATTTGGCAATAAAACGGTCAGCACCGACGTTTTCGACCATGGCCTCGTTAAACAGCCCACTCAACGACGAGTGAAGGATGACATAAAGCGATTTGAGGCGAGGATCACGGCGAATATGGGTGGTTAGCGCATAGCCGTCCATGATCGGCATCTCGATATCCGATATGACCAGAGCGACCCGGTCGAGTTGTTCGGGGGAATCGTCTGCCCAACGGCGCAAGATATCAAAAGCTTCCTTGCCATTGTTGGCCAACACCGTTTCAAGCCCCATCTGCTTGAGCGTGTTGCGCACCTGATTCCGGGCAACCAGCGAATCATCGGCGACCAGGGCGATGCTTTCCTTGGATGCCAACCCGCTCACCTGTTGCAATACGTCCGCAGAAATATCTTCGCGCGTACCGACCACCTTGGAGAAAATCTGCTCCACATCAATGATCTCGACCAGCGCCTTATCCACACGGGCCACAGCAGTCAGGAAATTGGAGGTGTTCGTGCCGGTGGGCGGCGGCATGACTTCTTTCCAGGAAAGATTGACGATGCGATCGACCGAATTAACCAGAAAGCCCTGAACCGCCCGGTTGTATTCCGTGATGATGACGAATGCCTCTTTCACCTCTTCGGGGCTCATCCGCGGGCCGCCGATGGCATCGGACAGATCGATGATCGTAATGGTATGCCCCCGCACGTCCGCGATACCGCGCACCGATGAGGTCGCCTTCGGCACGTCAGTCAACTTAAGATAGTGAATCACTTCGCGCACTTTGAATACGTTGATTCCGAATCGCTGATCGTCAGCAAGGCCAAAAATCAACAACTCAAGTCGATTATGACCGGCGAGCTTGGTCCGGGAATCAACCAATGACATCACGTTTTTTTCACGGTGATATTCAGCCTTATTATGTAATTGGCGCAGTTTAGCGTTTTCCACCCACGATCACAGCGTTGTGCCGGGTGACTCGATCAGTATATCGGCCAAGAATAAATCTTCTTTAATTCGGGCTCGACTTCGACTGAAGGAGCCGCTGATCGTCGAAGCCGACTTGCGTATCGAACAGTTGACCGCTCTGGCTATCGAAGCGGGTGAGAAGGTATTTACCGATGGCTTCATCATTCTGCAGGAAGGCAAATACCTCGGTATCGGTCAGGTACTCGACCTGATGCACGTCATGACCGAGTTGCAGGCACGACAACATTGTCAGCTGGTTTGAAAGCATCGAAGACGCCAGCGTGATCCAGCAATCCCTGCTCTAGCCATCAGAAACCCTCCGTAAGAACACAAAATCGGCTTGCGAGTGACAGCCTCGCTCAGCTTTACACTGGCGGAACCCGGAGTGAATTTCGACACACTCTACCTCTGTGGCGACGATGCTTTGTACCAAGCCAAGCAGGAAGGGCGCAACCGAATTGAAATCGTGTGCAATCGAATCACTTTAAGCGATTCGGTCCGCCCACCCGCGGTGAACTGACTCCTGCTAAGATGGGTATCGCCCACAGTCAGAGTGATATGCATTGAAAAACACAGCCTATTTAGTCATCGCCATTATGGGGTTTCCCACCCTGACCCAAGCTGTGGACTGGTCACACTGTGCGTCCCTTTCGGATGACTCGGCCCGGCTGGCCTGTTACGACAGATTAGTTTCTGATCAATCAGCCGAAGCCATCCCTTCTCACATCGACGCCACCGCCAAATCAAGCAATCAAACGGCACCGGATACCGAATCTTCGGCAGCGACCCCGAAAGCCAAGGCGCTGAACAAACGCATCGACCAGGAAAAACAGGGCAATTCAAACGCTTTTTTAATGCGCGCCTACAAGCCCAACTACTTTCTGCCGGTGACGTACACGACCAACCGTCTGGATAACTCGGTCTACGATTTCAACCCCCAGCGGATCGAGTCCAAATTTCAGCTTTCCTTCCAGTTCAATTGGTGGGATCACCCCTTAGGCACCGACTCACGGTTCTACTTTGCCTACACCCAGCTTTCCCTGTGGCAAACGTACAACACCGAGTCTGCCCCGTTCCGGGAAACCGATTACGAGCCAGAGGCGGGTCTGGATGTGACCGTCAATCAGAATTTCATGGGGTTGAATTTTCGCAAGGTCCGCGCGAGTTTCATCCATCAATCCAATGGCCAGGGTGGGTTGCGTTCACGCAGCTGGAACCGTCTGGCGCTGCAAACCGCCTTCGGCAACGGTAATTTTGCCGGAGCCCTACGGGGTTGGTACCGGATTCCTGAATCCAGGGAAACCGATGACAACCCGGACATCACCAACTATCTGGGATACGGCGACTTGATTCTCGCCTACAAATTCCCGACGGGCACGCTTTCCGCCACGCTCAGAAACAACCTCAAGTCGGAAAACCGCGGGTCAATCGAAATTGATTACAGTTTTCCACTCAACAAGCATATCAAGGGCTATGTTCAGTATTTCAATGGCTACGGTGAATCTCTGATTGATTACAACCGTTCCATCAACCGCATTGGTATCGGGATCGCACTGACAGACTGGCTGTAAACCCCATCAGAGCAGGCACCGCATTAAACCCATAATTTTACACATGTGGGAACCTTTAAAAACCAAGTCTGGTGCAGTATCACAATCAGCACCACGCAAAGCATCTTGCACCCACTGAGTAAAAAACTTATGAGAAAAACGTTAATGTGCTATCTTTACTCGAATTCGCTGGCTTTTAATTAGCCTACTACCAACCGCCGCAGGCTGCAGCGGCCAGAGTGCAGAGAAATGAGCGGTTTGCGTCAATTAAGTTGCGATAAACCCGGCCCAACCTGCTAAATATAACGCGGTGGAACATCTGTTGCCTAGGCGGCGGGAGTGATCATGAGCATTGGACTTACATTTCTGGGAGCCTGCAATTTCATGCATGATTTAGCCTGTTGGCGTGATCGTTTTTCCGCCCCGATGCTGAAATTGGGCACGCTGCTATCACTGACAATGCTAGCCGGCTGTTCAGCTGTCGGGCCTGATTTTGTTGCGCCTGCCGCACCGGATATTCCCAGGTACACCGCGCAAACAATGCCCAAAAGCACCAAAGCAACCACCGGTATAAAACAAGGTGAAGCCCAGTCCCTAAAACAAACATCATTTATTCAGGGTGATTGGTGGAAGGCATTTAACTCATACGAGCTGAACAAGCTGATTGAACAAGGCATGGCCGCAAGCCCCACGCTTGCCGCCGCTGAGTCCAAACTGGAGCAGGCTAGAGAAACCTATTTGGCTCAATCCGGGTCAACCAAGATGCCACAGGTTAATGGGAAACTCAGCGGCCAGAAGCAGAAGACCAACAATGCCGCTTTCGGTCAGGAAGGCAATGGTCACGTCTTCGGGCTGTACAATGCGGGTGTGACCGTCAGTTACAATCTGGACCTGTTCGGTGCCAATCGCAGAGCGTTGGAAGCCTTGGCCGCACAGACCGATTACCAGAAATATCAGCTGGATGCCGCACGGCTCACCCTGGCGGGCAACATTGCCATAGAAGCCATGACACAAGCGCTGCTGAACGACCAGATCACGACAACCAGAAGCATCATCAGCAATCAGGAAGATCAGCTGAAACTGGTAAGGTCGCGCCTCGATTTGGGCGCTGCAACCCAAAGCGACGTGCTCACACTGCAGACCCAACTGGATCAGACCCGCGCCACTCTGCCTCCGCTGATACTCAAACGCGATCAGAGCAACCATTTGCTGGCGACACTGGTCGGACAACCGCCAAGCACGGTCATGCCTGTGTTCAGCCTTAATGATTTCACACTGCCAACCGAACTCCCCGTTGTTGTACCATCCGAATGGGTTGCCTCGCGGCCAGACATTCAGGCCTCAACGGCATTACTGCATGAGGCGTCGGCTCAATACGGTGTAGCCGTTTCGAACTTGTATCCGCAAATCAATCTATCGGCCACTTTGGGGTCTCAAGGCCTGACACCCGCCAGCCTGTTCGATGCCAACTCGATCATATGGAGTTTGATTGCTGGCCTGACACAGCCAATCTTCAACGCAGGCCTGGAATCTGGAGCCAATGCGGCCAAGGCTGCGCTTTCTGCCGCCGCAGCCAATTACCAACAGGCAGTACTCAACGGATTGCGTAATACAGCCGATGCATTGCGAGCAACCGCCATCGATGCAGATACCCTGAATGCCCAAGCAGCGGCTGAACGCTCCGCACAGGCTTCGCTCGATCTCACGGAACAGCAAATGAGACTGGGTGCAGTGAATGCGCTCCAACTCCTGACAGCACAGCAGCAAGTCGCACAAACGCAACTGGTAACGCTGGCCGCACGCTCGCAACGACTTACCGATAGCGTCGCCTTGTATCAAGCCATGGGCGGTGGCGTACCCGCAACAGACGCGAATCAACCTCAAACCATGTCACAAAATCAAACAACCAAGCCGGAGAACACTACACCATGAAGAAAGGTACCCCCATCCGCATGATCGTCATGCTGCTGCTGGTCGCGCTGGTGTTCGGCGGCATCTACGGCTTTCAGCAATTCCGCAATCAAATGATTGCCAAGGCCATTCGGGGCGGCGGCATACCACCACAGGCTGTTTCCACCACGGTAGTGGAAAATTCGCTATGGCAGCCGAAGGTGCAGGTCGTCGGCTCGTTGCAGGCTGCCCAATCTACGGATCTGGCGACCGAGGTCGGTGGACTGATTACCGGGATTCACTTTAAATCAGGCGATCAGGTGAAGGCAGGTGAAGTCTTACTAAAGCTCAATGACGCTCCACTCCAGGCGCAACTGGCACAGCTCAAGGCATCGGCATCGTTGGCCAAGCAAAACCTCGACCGCGATCGCGCGCAGCTCAAGATCAAGGCGGTGAGCCAGGCTGTTGTCGACAGCGACATGGCCACCCTCAAGGGTGCCGAAGCGCAAGTGAAACAACAAGAAGCGCTGATTGATCAGAAAACGCTCAAAGCGCCATTCACGGGCAAACTCGGTATACGCAAGGTTGATCTTGGCGAATATTTATCGGCTGGCACTGCCATCGTCAGTCTGCAAAAACTCGATCCGATGTACCTCGACTTCACAATTCCGCAGACCGAGCTATCCCTGATCGAGGTCGGTAAGAAAATATCAATCACGACCAATGCCTTTCCTGACAAAAGCTTCGAAGGCAAAATCAGAGCGATCGAACCGCAGGCCGACACTAGTACGCGCAATATCATGGTCCGCGCCGAAATCACCAACCCCGATGGTCAGCTGATCCCCGGACTGTTTGCAACGGCCGATGTCAATCAAGGTGAGCAAAGGCAATACCTGACGCTCCCCAGTACCGCCATTGCCTACAACCCCTACGGAAGCACCGTCTTCGTGGTCAAGGATGAAGGCAAGGACGATAAGGGTAAACCCAAGCTCTCAGTGGAACAGCGTGTTGTCACCACCGGGCCGACGCGGGGTGATCAGATTGCCGTCTTAAGTGGCCTGAAGGCGGGAGAAACCGTGGTCACCTCAGGCCAACTCAAGCTGCGCAATGGAGCTCCGGTATTCATCAACAACAGCATTCAGCCTTCAAACAATCCGCACCCCGAGGTTAAAGACCAATGAGTACGGCGTCTTCGAACACCCCAAAATTCACGGATATCTTCGTCGCCAAGCCCGTTCTGGCGACGGTCATCAGCCTGGTGATCCTGGTACTGGGGTTGCGCTCGTTCGGCCTGTTGCCGGTACTGCAATACCCTTTCACCCAGAATGCCGTTGTGACGGTCACAACCGCCTATCCAGGCGCTGATGCAAATCTGGTATCCAGTTTCATCACCACACCGTTGGAGAATGCCATCGCACAGGCCAATGGCATTGACTACATGACCTCCAGAAGCACGCAGGGGGTCAGCACGATAACCGTCAACCTGCGACTCAACTACGAGCCGGACAAGGCTTTGACCGAAATCAACACCAAGGTCAACTCGGTACTCAACCAGCTGCCGCCTCAAGCGCAGAAACCTACCCTGTCGGTCAGTATCGGCCAAACCATCGATGCCATGTATATCGGCTTTTACAGCGATGTACTCAAACCCAATCAGGTCACCGACTACTTGATCCGCGCCGTTCAGCCAAAATTACAGGCAGTTGATGGCGTACAGACAGCGGAAATGCTCGGGGCCAAGAACTTTGCCCTGCGTGCCTGGCTCGACCCGAACAAGCTGGCCGCTGTCGGGCTTACCGCCGCCGATGTGTTCAGCGCCCTGGCCGCCAATAACTATCTGTCCTCCAGCGGCCAGACAAAGGGTCAGATGGTTCAGATTAATTTGAATGCATCAACGGCACTCAACTCACTTGATGGCTTCAAGAACTTGATTCTCAAAGAGAACAAGGGTTCAATCGTGCGACTGAAGGATGTAGCCAATGTCACACTGGGTGCGGAAGATTACGACTCCAGCGTGTCCTTCGATGGACGCAAGGCGGTCTATATCGGTATCCAGGTCGCTCCCGGTGCCAACCTGCTGGATGTCATCAAGAAAGTACGGGCCGTCATGCCAGGTATCGAGTCGCAGCTGCCAACAGGGCTGAAGGCAAATATCGTTTACGATTCGACCAAATTTGTCCACTCATCTATCGATGAGGTAATCAAAACACTGAGCGAAGCCGTGTTGATCGTGACTCTGGTGGTTTTTGTCTTCCTCGGTTCGCTGCGCTCGGTACTCATCCCGGTCATTGCCATTCCTCTTTCACTGATTGGCACGTTTACGATTATGTTAATGCTGGGCTATTCAATCAATTTGCTTACCCTGCTCGCGTTTGTACTTGCCATCGGTCTGGTGGTTGATGATGCGATCATCGTGGTTGAAAACATCAGCCGGCACCTCGAGGAAGGCCAAACTCCGTTTAATGCGGCAAAAATAGCTGCGAGGGAACTCGCCTCACCGATCATCTCGATGACCATCGTCCTGATTGCGGTCTACATTCCCATCGGTTTCATGCAAGGCCTGACCGGTGCCCTGTTTACCGAATTCGCCTTTACCCTGGTTGGAACGGTCACCATTTCAGCCATTATTGCACTTACGCTCTCGCCCATGCTGAGCTCTAAAATCCTGCGTGCACCCAAGAAAGAGGGCGGTGGCTGGCAGGATCACCTCGTGCTTTGGCTGGACAAACAGTTCACCCGCCTGCACACAGCCTATCAACGAAAACTCGACGGTGTGCTCAATTACCTGCCGGTGGTGTTTACCTTCATTCTTCTGATGCTGGGCGGAATTTATTTCCTGTATTCGACCTCACTGAGCGAACTGGCCCCGCAGGAGGATCAGGGCGTACTGATTTCATTGGCATTTAACTCGCCGACGGCCACGCTGGAGCAGCGTGAGCTGTATGCGCATCAGGTGTTCAAGGATTTCGAGAAATACCCTCAAACCGCGCACATATTCCAGCTCAACACGCCCTCTCAGGTGATCAGCGGCATGGTGCTCAAGCCTTGGGATGAGCGCACACAGACGGCATCACAGCTGCAACCGCGGGTACAAAAGGACCTCGCTCAAATCGCCGGCACACAGAATGCCGTGTTCCAGCCCCCTTCCCTACCGGGTTCGCGCGGTTTTCCGATTCAGTTCGTCATCACCACGACCGAACCATTCGACAAACTGTTTACAGTCGCGAATGATTTCCTGCAGAAGGCGCTCAAAACTGGAGATTTCATCTTCCTGCAATCCGATCTGCGGATCGACCTACCGCAAGCCACTGTGGTCATCGACCGCAACATGGCTTCGCAACTGGGTATCAACATGCAGGATATCGGATCGGCCTTGTCGGCCATGCTCGGCGGTGGGTACGTGAACTACTTCGAGCTCGACAGTCGCTCGTACAAGGTGATTCCACAGGTCGCCCAAGCCTATCGCCTCAACCCGGACCAACTCAAGTCGTACTATCTCAAGACATCAGCTGGGAAAATGGTGCCACTGTCCACTGTGGCTCATATCACCATGCGGGTTCTGCCTGAAACGATGAACCATTTCCAGCAGGAAAACGCAGCCTCGATTCAAGGGGTCAACTTCCCGACAATTCCGCAAGGTGTCGCACTGGAAAAACTGACCCAATTGGCCAAGGACACACTCCCAGCCGGATACAATTACGACTATTCCGGCCCGTCACGACAGTTCATGCAGGAGTCGGGAGGGCTGGTCATCACCTTCTTCTTTGCCATCGTAATCATCTATCTCGTACTGGCAGCCCAGTTCGAGAGTTTCCGTGACCCGCTGATCATTCTGGTCTCGGTCCCCATGTCGATCGCAGGCGCCCTGATCTTCATCAACCTTGGTATTGGCAAAGCCACCTTGAATATCTACACAGAAGTGGGCTTGGTGACATTGATCGGCCTGATTTCCAAGCACGGTATTCTAATTGTCGAGTTCGCGAACAACCTGCAGAAAACCGGTTTTTCAAAACGAGCGGCAATCATTGAGGCCGCCGGCTTGCGTTTGCGCCCCATTTTGATGACGACCTTCGCCATGGTGATCGGTGTAGTACCTCTACTGACAGCATCGGGGGCCGGCGCGGTAAGCCGTTTCGACCTGGGACTGGTGATCGCCAGTGGCCTTGGCATCGGCACGATCTTCACACTGTTCGTCGTTCCCAGTGTTTACATGATGATCGGTCACGATCTGAAAAAACATGCAGCAACTAAACCTGCTGAAGCAAACCAGGCACAGGAGGCCGTCTAACTTTCCCGGATAACCAAATCCAGACTGGTTTCGATTGCGGTCTATCCGCACGAAGTAGCGCACCGCTGAACACGACTTTTCGTGATGCATCCTAAGGAACCTCTGATTGAATCCCTCGTGAGCCGAGTTGCTGATCCAAAAGCCGCAAAACGAGGCAAAGGCCGCAGGTCGTAGTTTACGCTACGATGCCAAGGCCGATAACGAAGTGTTGCGGCTTTTGGGCAGCAACCCGCATGGGACGGGCTTTTGAGGGCGATTTTACGCGGAGCTGGCGTAAGCCCGCTGTGTTGCGCCTTGCGACTCATCCCTCAAAAGCCCGTCTCGGCCACGAAGGATTCAATCAGAGGTTCCATAACAAAGGGGCCGCTGTCATTTGTACAGCGGCCCCTTTTTATTCAAGAATGTCTTGTTAAATCAGCAGTGCTGCGACTACTAGATTCCGGTCATCAAGACAGGATCAAGCAAACGCTTGAGTTCTTCTTCTGACAGGTCCGTCATTTCTAGGGCAACGGCCAACACACTTCTACGTTCGGCGTAGGCCCGCTTGGCAATTTTCGCCCCCAATTCATAGCC
>NZ_DAIESY010000016.1:0-28784 GCF_027346185.1 Halothiobacillus sp. | reverse complement strand
TGTTCATCATTTCAGCGGCATCGGAGGCCGCCTGTCCAAGTGAACCGCCCGTGACCCAAAAGGCGAGTCCCACCACGATCCCGATCGATAACGCTCCCAACCATCCGAGCCAATTGGCGCGCAGAGGTAACCAGCGCCAGGAGACAAACAGCAACAATGCACTAATGGCCAGCGCCAGGCTCAAATACAGAATGCGGCCACCACCCAGAATGCTCGCCAGATCCTGATGATGTATTCCAAATACCTCAAGGTTGGTACTCAAGTGTCCCACCCAAGGCAAAAAGGCCGAGGCATATAAGGTGGTGCGGGTCATGGCATAGGCCGCCAGTGCCATGACGATCACCGCAAGCAGCGCCTGGAGATTGCCTTGAGTGACTTTGACGAGGCTCCGTACCGGGCAGCCTCGGGCCAGCACCATACCGACACCAAATACGAAGCCGCCAATCAAATAACGCCCCCAGGCAAAGTCGGGCGAGCGGTACACGGGCCGTGTATTGTCCAGATCGATGCCACTGAGTGACTGAACCAGAGTGGTTGCAAGAATGGCGACACCAATGGCCGCCAAATAAACCGCAAGGCGTCGTCCGTCCCGCGATTGCCGATAGCTACTGAGCCCGCCGATCAGGCAGAAACGGGAAGACTGGGCCGCCAGACCAAAGACGATTGAAAGGGCGAGTACCCAGGATAAATAACTGGTAATTGCTGGTTCCACGATGATGCTCCTGTCTGGATCAGAGGGATGTGTTGATTTTGATAATGGACTGAATCTCATCGATGGGCGGCAGTACCGTCACACTGACTTCTTCAATGAACTGTTCGCGTGATTTACTCAGTGTCGGGTTATGACGTTTCTCGAAGCCGATCGTTGAGCAAGGTTTTCCGCTGATACCGCCGCCGCACGCGCTGCCGGCCTGCGCACCGGGCAGGATTTCAAGATAGTCCGGTAAAGGCAGAAGTCGAGTGACCAAGGAATCGTAGAGTCGATCGGCCATCTCATGTGTGCGTCCATGCAGATCGGGGCGCCCGATGCTGCCGACAAAAAGCGAGTGCCCCGTCAACACGAACCAAGGCTCATCGCCACGCGTGTGGTCGGTGACAAGCAGGCAAATATGGTCGTCGGTGTGACCGGGTGTGTGCAGCACCTTGACCGACACATTACCCAGTGAGAGCGTTTGACCATCAGCCAGCGGCAGGAACTCGAACGGCAGACTATGATCGCTTTCGTGTAATGCATATTTGGCCCCAGTCAAAGCAGCTAAGCGACGTCCACCCGAGACGTGGTCTGCATGGATGTGTGTGTCAACGACATATTGAATTCTCACACTACGCGCATGCGCCATGGCAGCGAAACGCGCCTCATCACCGGCATGAACGTCAACGGCCATGGCCAAACCTTTGCCGACGCAGCCAAATAAATAAGCTAAAGACGATTTATCACAGGCAACTTGTTCAAGAAACATATTGCGACTCCCCCGATTAAGGATGTTTGTGTAATGACACAACATACATTCAATCATTCTATTGAGTGTTTGGTCAATATGTTTCATACTGCAAGAAACTTCATCGTCGTTAATCAGGAAAACCACGTATGACGCATGTCCACGGTATTCGCCCAAATGCCGCCCAGTTCGTTTTGCAATTGCTTCAGGTATTCCTGGTTGGCAGCCTGGTGGGGATGACCCGAACCGTTCTCCCGGAACTGGCTGCGTCTGATTTTGGTCTGGCTGCCGGCTCATTCATGGCGCTGGCCACATTTGTCGTCGTTTTCGGTCTGGTCAAAGCGCTTTTGAATCTGTTCGCAGGCAGCTTGTCGGATCGGTGGGGTCGTCGGCGCGTTCTTATCGCTGGTTGGGTCTGTGCCTTGCCCATTCCCTTACTTATCCTGTTCGGCCCGAGTTGGGGCTGGATAATCTTAGCGACGGTGTTTTTGGGCATTAATCAGGGTCTGAGCTGGTCCATGGCCTTGAACAGCAAGTTGGATCTCACTCATGCGCGTCAACGCGGGCTGGTCAATGGCTTCAATGAGTTTGCCGGGTACGGCGGTGTGGCGATTGCCGGGATGCTGTCGGCTCTGGCCGTTCATGCCCTCGGCGCGCGCATGGGGCTGTTCATTTTTACACTGGCAATTATCGTGCTGGCTCTGTTGATTGCGCTGGTGGCGGTTCGGGAAACGCGTCCCTGGGCCATATTGCATCAAGGCAACTCCATGATTGAGCCAATTGGAATGCGCACCTTGTTTGCTTATGCCAGTTGGCAAAATCGATCACTACTGGCTCTGAATCAAGCCGGTCTGGTGGAAAAATTCACCGATGCCTTGGTCTGGTTGTTTTTCCCGGTATTTTTCATGGCCAAAGGACTGTCATTGGTCACATCCGGCTCATTGATCGCCGTCTATGGCGTGGTTTGGGGCGCAGGACAGTTGGTCACCGGCTCTTTGTCGGACCGGTTCGGCCGAAAGATCATGATCGTCGGCGGCATGTGGCTTTGCGGCTTGGGTGTGGTCGCCGTCAGTTTGAGCCAATCGATAGGGCTTTGGGGATTGGAGCTGGGATTGATCGGTATTGGCATGGCGATGCTTTACCCCACTCTGGGCGCAGCGGTGGCCGATCAGGCCGAGCCGGCTCAACGGGCGGGCATTCTGGGTATTTATCGCTTCTGGCGCGATTTGGGCTACGCCGTGGGCGGATTGCTCCTGGGGCTGACAGCGCAATGGAGTGGCGGGATTTTGCTGCCCTTTTGGCTGGTTGGATTTTCCATGACCGCATCAGGGTTATGGGTGGCAGTGGTTGCGAACAAAAGCCAATAAAAATTACCCATTCAATAACAATAGGTTGCTTCATTGTCAAAAAGACAAAATGTGATCGATTTTGGCGATTTCCCGTTCACTAGGGTGAATGCCACGGCTAGTTAACCCTGTTGAACACAGGCTGATTGCCCGATCAAGTTGAATACTGGCAAGTGATTAGGCAAACTGCCTCGATTGTTTGGCAAAGGAATGCGCTCATGAGTTCTGTGAAAATCCGCACCGGTTTTTCTTCACCGTTGCCACTACACCAACACTTTCGAATTTCATGCTTTTTACATGTCTTTGTGGTTTTGATCACGATAATGTGCACAGGTTTTGTGTCTGTCGCTTACGCAGATTTGTATCGCTGGACAACCAAGGACGGGATGGTGCATTTAGGCGATAACATGCCGTCATCTCAAGCCATGGAAGGTTATGATCTGATCAACCCGTCTACCGGCGAGGTCATACGGCACATCGACCGGGCGAAGACACCACAGGAACTCGCCGTCGAAGCCGCCGCCAAAAAGGCGGAAGAGCAAGCGGCAGAAAAAAAGCGCACAGAAGAAGAAGCACAAGCCCGACATGATCATATGCTGCTCGATCTTTACAGCAACACGTCCGATCTGGAACGGGCAAAATCGCAACGGCTGAGCGAAATTGATGGCCTGATCAAACAAACCCAGAACGCTCTGGATCGCGCCCATGAGCGATCAAAACACGCTCAGACCTCATCAGAGCAGCAAGCAGCATTCCAAGATATGCTGCAATTGAGCAAAGAGCTATTCGATCTACAGGCACGTCGTAACGATACTGTGAAACGTTTTGATACTGACCTTCGCCGCTTTGAACAGCTTAAAACCAAGCCATCCAATCAAGCTGGCAAGTAGCCAATTTGCATCAAGGCTTGTCGGCGAAATACCCGGAAACAGCCAAGTCATGCACGCGAACAATACCGGCCGGAACAACCCGTGCCGCTGGCACAAGCTTGGGCGTGTAGCCCAAGATCTGAGTTTCATGGTGAATGGCGTTGCCACAAGCTGAAAAACGCACGCCTTGCGCACTGAGCTTGCTAATAAATGGATCTAGCGGGTTGTCATTCGCAAAAAGCAGCTTTATTCCGGGGCCAAAGGCGACCACTTCGACATCGACCTTACCTTTGCCATAGTGCTCGAGTAAATGTTCAGCAACCGCCAACACCTCGTGTCGTCTGCTGGCATCGGCATCGCTGATCTGCAACACATACCGCGCGGTGACATCCGGTGTTTCCGCCTTGATGGCTTCGACACTTTTAGCCTGAGGGTAATGCGCGGCCTTGATGAGTGCGGTGACATCCACATGCGGTGTTTGGGCGGGCGGCGCAGCCAGACTGGCCACGGGGAGCAGAACAGACAGACTGAGCACGCCTGCCAGACTGAGCGGCTTGATGTGAACGGTTTTGAGCATCGCGATTTTCCTTTAGGTGCTTATAGGAACGTCGAGATTAGCTCAAAACAAATTGCCTTGCTATCTATTTAGCAAGCTCACATAAATACCCGCTCGCAGCTGTGCCGCGCCCAATCAACCACGAATCAGCGTGCCGACGCCCTTGTCCGTCAACAACTCCAGCAACACGGCATGCGGGACGCGCCCATCGATGATCTGAACCGTTTTGACTCCACCGCGCACGGCATCCAAAGCAAAATCAATCTTTGGCAGCATGCCGCCGTAAATCGTGCCGTTTTCGATCAAGGCTTCGACATCCCGCGCCGAAAGGCCCGTCAAAAGCTTGCCTTCCTTGTCCAGAACACCGGCCGTATTGGTCAGCAGCAACAGTTTTTCCGCACCCAACACCTGCGCGATCTTGCTTGCCACCACATCGGCGTTGATGTTGTAGGCGGCGCCATCCTCGCCCACGCCAATCGGCGCGATGACGGGAATGAAATCCTTGCTTTCCAGTAAATTGAGAATGGATGGATCGATGCTCGCCACTTCACCGACGTGACCGATATCGATGATTTCCGGTTCCAGCATATCTGCTGTTTGGCGGGAAACCTTGAGCTTTCTGGCGCGCACCAATCCGGCGTCTCGCCCCGTCAACCCCACCGCGCGGCCACCATGGCGATTGATGAGCGCCACGATGTCCTTGTTCACCAGCCCGCCCAGCACCATCTGTACCACATCCATGGTTTCCCGGTCCGTGACGCGCATCCCCTGAACGAACTCGCCTTGTTTACCGAGCTTCTCAAGCAACTGGTTGATTTGTGGACCGCCGCCATGGACCACCACGGGGTTCAATCCCACTTGTTTCAGCAGAACGATGTCGCGGGCGAATGCGTCCTGCAAAGCCTCGTCGACCATGGCGTTACCGCCAAATTTGATCACGATGGTCTTGTCGAACAGCCGCTGGATATACGGCAGCGCTTCCATCAATACTTCGGCGGTCACCTCTGGGGCGTAACTTGTCATGATGTTCCTCAAAAAATTTCGGTAAGTGGGTATAGGTCAGGCGCGACCGGTATGACCGAAGCCGCCGCTGCCCCGGTGGCTGGGCGTGAATTCTTCGACCGTCTCGAAGGCAACCTGCACCACCGGCACCACGACGAGTTGCGCGATGCGTTCACCGATATTGATGGTGAACGGCTGGCTGCCTCGATTCCAAACCGATACGAACAACTGCCCCTGATAATCGGAATCGATCAAACCGACGAGGTTGCCGAGCACGATACCGTGTTTATGCCCAAGCCCCGAGCGCGGCAGGATGACGGCCGCCAAGCCCGGATCTTCAATATGAATAGCCATGCCGGTGGGAATGAGTTCGGTTTGCCCGGGATCGAGCACCAATGGTTCGGACAAACAGGCGCGCAGATCGAGCCCGGCTGAACCACTCGTGGCGTAATCCGGGCGCGGGATGGTATCGCCAAGACGAACGTCCAGCCACTTGACTTCAACCTTGTTTTTCTTGCTATCAGGCATCTGTTTTTTCTCTGTTCATGATCTTGTCCAGCAAGGCAATCAACTGTGTTGCCAGCAGTGTTTTATCGGCGCGCTCAAACTGTTGCGTGCCATCGGCCCAGATGACACTCAAGGCGTTATCCGGCTGATCGAAGGCCAGTCCTGCGCCCACGAGGTTGGCGCAAATCACATCCATGCCTTTGGCGCGGCGCTTTTGTTCGGCATAGGCCTGAAGGTTTTCCGTTTCCGCCGCAAAACCGACCACGAAGGGTTTCGCTTTACGTTGTGCAACTTCGCTGATGATATCCGGATTTTTCACCAGCGTGAGCGTCAGCGAATCGACATCGGGCGATTTCTTGAGCTTGTGTTCGGCGGGTGCACTCACACGGTAATCGGCTACGGCGGCCGCGCCGATAAACACATCAATCTGCTCCACCGCCGCCACGGCCGATTGCATCTCCTGCGCGGTTTCGAGATCAAGCCGATGAACTCCAGCGGGCGTGGGCAGACTATTTGGACCGCAGATCAAGATCACGTCTGCACCAGTCTCACGCGCCGCTGCCGCCAGCGCAAATCCCATTTTCCCGGAGGAGCGATTGGCAATAAAGCGCACCGGATCGATCGGCTCGCGCGTTCCGCCTGCCGTAATCACAACCCGTTTGCCCCGCCAGTCGACGGTAGTGCGGGAAGTAAGAATCCGGGCTGCGATGTCTTCCGGCTCGACCATCCGCCCGGCACCCACTTCGCCACAGGCCTGCACGCCGGATGCCGGGCCGATCACGCGCACCCCGCGTTTTTTCAGCACATCCAGATTGGCCTGCACCGCCGGATGCGCCCACATCTGCTGATTCATGGCGGGTGCGACCGTCACCGGCGCGGTCGTCGCCAGCACGAGCGTGGTAAGAAGATCGTTCGCCATGCCAGATGCCATCCGCGCCAAAATATCGGCCGATGCGGGCGCAATCACGATCACATCCGCCCAGCGCGCCAGCGCGATGTGATCCATGCCCGCTTCCGCTTCGGGATCGAACAAATGCGTGCGCACCGGCTGGCCGGATACGGCCTGCAAGCTCAACGGCGTCACAAATTGTGTGGCACTCTCGGTTAACACCACGCGCACTTCGGCACCCGCGTCGCGCAGCCTCCTGACCAGCGTAATGGATTTATAGGCCGCAATGCCGCCACTAATCCCGACTAAAATCCTCATTATGTGTGTGCTCGTCTTTGTTGCCATGGGCATGTCTTTCAGGCCATAGTGTACCAGCACCACCGGAGAACCCAGCGCCAGCCATGACCCGATCCACGTCCCCTGACGACAAACCCGATAAAACCCCACATACGGCCCCTGATTCGCCAATAAAACGGCGGTACAAATGGCGCAGGTGGTTGATTGAGATCGCAGTGTTTGTCGGCGTATTGCTGGCGGTGCGCGCCTATATGGCGCCAGCGATTCCCGATGCTTATGAACGCACACCCATACCGGCAATCACCCTGCCGACAGTCACGGGCGGCACGGTGACGCTGGGCGGTGCAAACCCACGCCCCACAGCAGTAGTTTTCTGGGCAACCTGGTGCGGTGTTTGTCATGTCGAACTGCCCTGGATCAATGACCTGGCCAAAAGCCACCGCATCATTACCGTCGCGATGCAATCAGGCAGCGCCGATGACGTGCGCCAATACCTGAACAAAAATCAGCTCGATCACCTGCCCGTGGTCAATGATCCCGATGGGCAAATCGCCAAACAATTCGGTGTCTCGGTGACGCCTACCCTGTTTTTCATCGCGCCCGACGGCCGCATCACGATGGCTGAAACCGGCATCACCAGCCCCTGGGGAATCCGTTTGCGCCTATGGTGGCTCAGCTTATGATTCAACAAACTCAGAACACGATCGACCCGATCCTTGATCGCCTTGCTTCGGTACTCGCCAAAAGCACGGACACAGCGACGCTGGTGAGACCACTTCTGGAGTTGATGGAACATTTGACCGGACTCGATTCGGTGTACCTGACCCGCATCGACTGGTCCAAACAGGTTCAAACCATCGTGTTCACCCGCAACTGCCACGAGTTGGTGATTCCAGAAGGACTGGAAGTGCCGCTGGAACACACGCTGTGCCGCCGGGCGATTGAGGAGCAGCACTTTTTCGAGCCGGACGTACCCACGCACTGGGCCGATGCGCATCTGGCGATTGATATGGGTATTCAGACTTATCTCTCGGCCCCCGTGCGTCTGGCGGATGAGGAAATCTACGGCACGCTGTGCGCGCTCGGCGCAGATTCCACCGAAATCAGTCCATCCACCCAGCGGGTCGTCCAGTTGTTTGCCGACTTGATTGCGCATCAAATCGACCGCGAACGCTTAATCATGCACTTGCAGTCCGACAATCGGGCCATTGGTGAACTGGCGATGACCGACGCCCTCACGGGCCTGCCGAATCGGTTTTCGCTGCGACGCGCGCTCAAGCGCGAGCTGGCCAATGTGCGGCGGATGGACCAGGTGCTGCACCTGGCTTTTATCGATCTTGACCAGTTCAAGGAGATTAATGACCGTCACGGCCACGATGTCGGTGATCAGTTTCTCAAGGCCATCGCTGACTCCCTGCGTAACGGTTTGAGGGAGGGGGATTTCGTGGCCCGTTACGGCGGGGATGAGTTTGTCGCTTTCGGTATTTCAAAAAACACGGCAATCGCTGCAGATGAAGCGGCGTTCACCACGCATCTGTGTGACTTGACCTCCGGTCGATTTACGCTTGAGGCGACAGTCATAGATTACCCCGGCGCCAGTATCGGTGTCGTTACCTCGACCCCTGAAGATCACGATATCGATGAACTGATCGAGCGTGCCGATCAGGCAATGTACCGATTCAAAAAAAACCGCCGCGCAACGGAAAGATTTGGCGGCGGTGGCGAAAAAAACGCCTAAAGGGTGGGACTGGATATCCTAAAGTTCTACACGGATCGATAGCGCTTAGAACACGGCCGTCACCTGGAGCGCCAAACGGCCGCCCACGTCCAGCAGTTGATTGTTTTGAGCCACTGCATCCGCGCTGTAATGCCGCATTGCGTAATCGAGTGTGACGCGGGTTTTCGGCGTGAAATGGTATTGCACGCCCGCCGTCCAGGTGCTGAACCGGGTCTGGGTGGGTAAATCGACATTGCGCTGATAGCGGTCGTAGCGCAGATCCAGCTCCCACTTCGTATTGGGAATGAACCAGCCAGCCTCAACATATCCCCCGTTGGCCTTGAAGTCGTTAAACAGGGTTTGCGGGTTGTTTGAGCCTTGGTAGATCATCCCTTTGCCCCACATGTACTCGGCCGTCACGCGATACGGTTTCTTGAGATAGGTCACACCCGCGCCATATCGTTTGCGATCCTGCTCCTGTGCTGTGTTGTAGGCATTGGTTCGCTTGCCGCTCTGATACCAGGAAAACATCTTGACACTCGGGCTCATCGGCCCCTTGTTTTTCTTGTCGAACAGATACGCCGACGACCAGTAGAGGTACACATCCTTGCTGGCATTGCCGTCGGTCATCCGCACGCCGCTACCATTGCCCAGCATCGCCGCGTAGGTGTGTTCCCACTTGCCCACGTCGAACGCATCGAAGACTTGCACACCGACATCGCGAAAACCCGTCGCCGGATTGGAAAAGGCGTTCATATCCGCATCCGGAATGGTCTGTGGCGGAATATTCTTGTCGCCGGCATCCGGGAATCGCTCCAGTAGCAACTGATTGGTGACGTCGGTGTAATTGATGTAATTTAGGCTTCCGATGCCCTGTAGTCCTTCTTCGGCGCCGGGGTACTTGAACAGACCCAGCCGGACGCGGGCGCCCTTGATGTAATTGAGCGTCACGCTGGCATCCGTTACGACGGGCCGATAACTGCCATAGCGACCGCCATCGGTGAGCGAATTGTCGCCAAAATAGGTCATGATGAAGTAGTTAACCTTATCGTCCAGAAAAAACGGCGCGCCACGTACCCCGATTCGCGCACGCATGATGTTGAATGACGATTGGGTATCCAGATTGGGGCCGATCAATTTGGGTGGCACATATTTCCCGTTGTATGAACTGCTGAAATCCTTCTGATAGGTTGGCTGGATGAACCCCCACAATTTGACCGGTGGTGCAATGCCAGGTTTTTCCGTGCCCTGCAACATAATCCAGTTGGCGGAAAAGGCATTGGGCGCGGCAATAAGCAGGCCGCCGCATACTCCGGCGAGCAGGATTTTCTTCGAAACAGCGAAGGGCAATATTCTTATATTATTATTCATTAATGGATTCCTTTTATTAATTGTATTGGATTAATTATCTTGGTTTTATTTTCTTGGATTAAGGCTCAAGGACGTGAAACAAAAAACCCGGCCTTATTCAATTGCACCAAACGCACGATACCGGCAGGCACGATGCGCGCCTCGGGATTCAATTCCGGTTCATACCCCAGTTTTTTGGACATGGCGGTAATCGTGTTGGCGCAGGCACTAAACCGCACCCCTTCTGCCGCCAGCGATTGAATCTGATCACCCAAGGCATTGTCCTTGAACAGCAAACGCAGCCCCGGCCCGAAGGCGACGACCTCCACATCCACCTTGTCCGCACCATAAAACTTGATCAGGTTACTGGCGACATTGAGCACCAACTGTTGCCTGGGTCCATCCGCATCACTGATTTGCAAGGCCACGCGCGCCTCAGCAAACGGTTTTTCCTGAATGGCTTGCGAAACAGGTTCCGCCGCGGGATTTGCCATAACTGAAGGCGCGATGCCAATCAGCCCGAGCAAGAACGCGGTCATAAAGATTTTTTGTCGAATACGAATCATGGGGTTACCTCTTTGGTGAATGATTTTTATCTACCGCCGTTATTTGCTCGGGGCTAATGAGGAGACGAGTGCAGTTTTTTGTTTATTCCATTGATGAAATTGATGCACTAATTTGAATTTTCGAGATTATTCTTGGAATAAAACTCAATTGGATACCGTCTTTGATATATAGAGAGTTCAACTTATGTGGAGTAAAACGCATTGAGCCCATCATCCTTTTTATCTGGCGCATTTTTATTCGGGCGGTTGACCTTCAATCATCGCCTAGAGCAATTACGGCCTCGGCTTTATCGCCTGGCTTTTTCGTGGTGCAAGGAATCTTATCTGGCCGAAGATCTGGTTCAGGAAACCATGATTCGAGCGCTGCAAAAACAGACTCAGCTCAGGGATGAAGAGTTGATGGATCGCTGGGTTATTCGCATTTTGGCTAACCAGTGGCTGGATCATGTCCGCAATCGTGTCCACGACGATAACATTGACGACGTGGAGCAAACGCTCTCCATCGATGAGCAACAATCACCCGAGTGCATCCATTGCCGGGATGAAATGATCGAACGGGTCCGCAACGCTGTGATGCGCCTGCCGGAAATGCAGCGCATGGTGGTCACGCTGGTCGATCTGGAAGAATTCTCCTATAAGGAAGTAGCCACCACGCTCGATCTGCCGATCGGCACGATCATGAGCCGCCTGTCGCGTGGCCGTCAGTCTTTACGAAAGCTCCTGATCGAAACGAAAAATGCCGCAACTGAGGAGCGCAGCAAAAGCGAGTGCCACCTGAGGAGAGTTGTATGAATTACGCCCAGCAAAACAAATACCAAGACACACCCATTTCCGTCGAGGAAGTCAATGCCTTCATCGATGATGAGCTCATCCACGAAGATCGGCAGCGCGTGCGTGAACAGGTGAAAAAAAATCCGGAGCTGACTCAGTTGATCTGCGACATCGATCAGATCCAAGACTGGATCAAAGAGGCCTATGAGGTCGTACCGGAGCCAAAGAACCCCAAAACCAGATGGCGAGTTCACGCTCTGCTGCCCGGCGCGCTGGCTGCAATGACGTTGCTGACCGTCGGCGTGCTGGCTGGCTGGTTTGTGGGCAAGATGTCTTCCACCGACGCCGGTGGCGGTCATGCCGCAACCATGCTTCAGGCCAGAAATCAGGCGCAGAACGTTGAGTATGCGACTGCGCCGACCGCCGTGGCGCGCAACGTCATACTTCGACTGGGTTCCGACTCACCCCAGAAATTCAGGGAAACCCTGAACAGGGTCGAGCATGTGATGAAGACTTCGGCTCATCAACCTGGTTTCCAGATGGAGGTGCTCGCCAATTCGGATGGGCTCAACTTCCTGCGGGCAGATACGTCGCCCTATGCAAAACAGATCGAAGCCTTGATGAAGAAGTACCCGAACCTGCACTTCATGGTGTGCGGCACGAGCCTGAAAAACCTCCAGGAAAGTGGACAAAAAGCGGAGCTATTGCCGAATGTGAGCGTAACGTCTTCTGCCGTGGAGCAAGTTGCCCAGCGCATCCGTGAAGGCTGGAGCTACTCGGCGATTTAAGAAATCCGATGCAGGGCGATCAACTCTGCGCGATGGCGGTTAACAGTTCCTCGAAGGCCTGGGCGAATTGATCCAGTCCTTCGTCCAGCAGTTGATGGCCGACGGCACCGTCCATATCGATACCGACTTCGGCCAATGCGGCCCAAACCTTTTTATCTTCCGCCAGACGTGGCTTGAGTATGGAGGCAATGCGTCCGTGGTCGGCGAAGACCATTAAGGTGGCCTCGGGCAAGGTGTTGATGGTTTTCGGGGCAATCAGGTTCTCGACGTACAGTACATCCGAGTAATCCGGATTCTTGGTACCCGTGCTCGCCCACAATAGATATTGCTCGCGCGCGCCCAAGCGGGCCATTTCGGCAAAATCCTCGCCTTCGAACACCTCACGAAAATGCTGATAGGCCATGCCGCCCAAAGCCAGCGCGGCTTTGCCACGCAGTTGCAGCGCCGTTTCGCTGCCAATTTCGGTGAGCTGCTGATCGACCAGCGTATCGACACGGCTCATGAACAGGCTCGCCACCGCCCGCACCCGACTTACGGCACCGCCACTGGCATGCAACGCCTTCAAGCCGCGCACGTAGGCTGCGAAGACGCGCTTGACCTGATCGAGGGAAAACATGAGCGTGACGTTGACGCTGATGCCGCGTGCGATCAGCAGTTCGAAGGCTTCGATACCCTCATCGGTCGCTGGAACTTTAATCAATAAATTCGGCCTGTCGGCCAGTTTTTTCAGCCGCTCGGCAGAGGCCACCGTGGAAGCTGCGTTATGTGCGATACGCGGCGACTCTTCCCAACTGACCCAGCCATCCTCGCCGTGGCTTTCGTCGAAAATAGGCCGAAGCTGGTCGCAGGCCTGCTGAATATCCTTCACGACAAGGTGTTCGTACACGAACTCCACATCGTCGTACTCCTTCTTGAGTGCTGCGATGTCATCCGTGTAATAAGGGCTGCCGACAATCGCCTTTTTGAAAATGGAGGGATTGGACGTCAGGCCACGAATGCCATAATTCTGGATCAATTCAGCCAACCGGCCCTCTTCGAGCAGCGCGCGGGACAGGTTATCCAGCCAGAGGCTTTGCCCCTGGCTGGCATAAAGTGTTGATAACTCATTCTGAGACATAATTCTTTTCCCTCCTGCTAATCAACAAAGGCAACATCCATGACTCATTGTAGGGCACCTCGAAAAACCTTTCGAGGTGCCCGTGCACCACAGGGATGTGGTGCCGCGCATCCTGTTTTCGCGCCCTTCCATCATCCATGGCGGAAGCCTGCGTCGCAGGTGCTGCGCTCAAATCAATCGCTTAAGCGATTGAAATAGCTTAAGTTCGTTGCGGACTTCGTCAGCTACGTGATGGTATCCCGCACCGAATGTCCTCGAAAAACTCCATGGAAGGAGTTTTTCGAGGTTCACTATAGAAGCGATCATGCTTGGCGAAACGATTTAATTGGCATGAATCAGCGGCGGAAAAACAACAGGGCCAGAACGATAACCGCACCCGTCATGGCGCCATACAGATGGGCATCCACCAGAACGGGCACACCGAGCAACTTAGCCGTACCCAGATCGCCAAAGCGTTGTTCCCACATGAGTTTTAATGCAATGGCCGCAGTCAAGGCCAACCCGCCAAGCCATTCTTTGTGTGACAGCAATCGAATGGCGCTGGCCGCGAACAGCCCGTGCAAAATACCGGAGAGCCCGACGTACCAGCCGACATGTGGATCAAGCACCAGCAACCCCAAGCCTACACCCAGCCCGCTTCCGATCAAAATAATCAGATAGCTGCGCTGTGTTTCCATGTAACTCGCCAGCGCCGTCCAGAGCAGCAGGCCGACCAAGTCCGAGGCCAGATGCCGCCAGTTGGCATGCACGAAATTGCCGGTGAATACCCGCCAAATCTGACCATGCAGAATATCCGCACGGTCGTAACGCAATTCACTACTGCCGTGCAGCAGCAGGATCGCCACGGCAATCACGGCTACGACCAGAGAAGTAAACCACTTTTGATTACGGTCGGTCATTCAGAAGTCCAAATCCGTTCAGTCAATTCCATTCAAACACGCGGTGATAGACCGTCTCCCGTCCAATGCATCATGGTCGACTGGGGGCGCGCACGATCTATTCCGCAAGGGCGCGCAAAATACCCGGCGTCAGAGCCCAGATCAACTGCCCCTGCCCTGCGCCAATACCCTCGGCGAAGCGCAACAAAATTGCACCCCCTTTTTTCAAGGGCATGGTGCCGGTGGCCGCGCCGCAGAGAAGTGTTTCGGCAAGATGGCTCAAATTGGGTTCATGGCCAATCAACGCGAGGCCATCGACACGGGGTTGTTTGCGCAGCCAATCGATCAGGTTTTCGGTCGACACCTCGGCCGACAGCATACCCTCGGTATCAAATTGACGAATCTCAAGAGCTGGCGCCACGATTTGCGCGGTTTGCTGCGCCCGAACCAACGGGCTGGTGATCAGGCGCTCAATCGGCAGCGCCAATGTCATCAAGCCCCGCGCCGCCAGTTGCATCCGCTCAATGCCACGAGGTGTCAAAGGACGCAGTTCATCGGCCTGGCCTGTGAGGGCAAATTGCTCCCGATCTTCAGCGGGAGCGTGGCGAATCAGTAATACATCCATAACGCATTCGGATCTCATCTGGGCGACTGTGCCGTGATCGTAGCACCATCACTGCCCGCATATCGTGACAAATTGATGCAAATGCCTATCAATCATTGAGCGACAGCCACTCCAGCTCCAAGGCTTCGTGTTCTTCTGCCAGCGTCTGGCGCTGGCTTGTCAGCTCGTGTGCATAGGTCGCATCCGTAGCCGTATACAAACCGGGATCAGCGAGTTGCGCATCCAGCTCCTGTAAAGCAAGCACCACCGCACTCAGGCGATGCTCGATTTCGGCTATGCGCTTGGCAGTGCGTTTGTCCGGTTTACCCGCCGATTTTTCGGCAGCGGGGCGCCAGGTCGATTCACTCTTGGGTTTCGTCGGCTCCACCGGTTTTGCAGGGGCGTTCGCCGCGCGACGTTCTTCGGTCAACACACGGCGGTAATCGTCGAGGTCGCCATCAAACACACCGACCTTTCCGTCGTGGACGCGCCAGAAGTTGTCGCAGACCATTTCGATGAGGCTGCGGTCATGCGATACCACCACTAACGCGCCTTCAAATGTTTGCAGCGCCGTAGCCAATGCCTCGCGCATTTCCAGATCGAGGTGGTTGGTCGGCTCATCGAGCAAAAGCAGATTCGGTGCCTGCCAGACGAGCAGGGCCAAGGCCAGACGCGCCTTTTCGCCACCGGAAAACGGCTCGATGTTTTCAAACGCCCGGTCGCCGATAAAGCCGAACCCGCCCAGAAAATTGCGCACTTCCTGGGTGGATGCCCGACCGGCGATGCGCTCAAGTGCGCTCATGGGCGTATCGCGCGGGTCCAGTTGTTCCAGTTGATGCTGGGCGTAATAACCCACGCGCACGCCCGCAGAGATGAACAGTTCGCCCGCCATGGGCTTCTCCGCGCCACCCAGCACACGCATCAAGGTGGTTTTACCCGCACCGTTCGCGCCCAAAAGGCCGATGCGATCACCCGCGCGCACGGTCAGATCGATGTTTTTGAGCAATGCCTTGCCGTTGTACCCCAGTTCGAGATGCTCCATCGTCATCAGCGGGTCGGGCGCATTCGGTGCGGGGCGAAAACTGAAGGTAAAACTGCTGTCGGCATGGGTGGCGGCCAGCACAGGCAAGCGGGCCAATGCCTTGATGCGGCTCTGCGCCTGTTTGGCCTTAGTTGCCTGTGCGCGGAAACGGTCGACAAATGCCGTCAAATGGGCGCGTTCGCGCTCGATTTTCGCCGAAAGCGCGGCATTTTGCGCCTGGCGTTCAGCGCGCATCTGCTCAAAACCGCTGTAATTGCTGGTGTAGACCGTGAGCGATTTGTTTTCCAGATGGGCGATGTGGGTGCAGACCTGATCCAGAAAATCCCGGTCGTGCGAGACCACCACCAGACTCCCCGGATAGTTGATCAACCATTGCTCCAGCCAGAACACCGCGTCCAGATCCAAGTGGTTGGTGGGTTCATCGAGCAGCAGGATATCGCTGGGCGCCAGCAAGGCCCGTGCAAGGTTGATGCGCATCCGCCAGCCACCGGAAAACGACCGCACGGGGCGGTCGATGGTGTCGGGCGCGAAACCCAGACCATCCAACAACCGTGCCGCGCGGGATCGGGCCGTAAAGCCATCGATCGCTTCCAGATCGTGGTACAGGGTTGCGAGTGCCATGCCGTCCTCGGCCTGTTCGGCTGCGGCAATCGCTTGAGATATGCGATGGTATTCGACGTCCCCCGCTAGCACGCTTTCAACCGCGCTCACGTCCAGTTCGTCGATTTCCTGCGCCACGGTCGCCAACCGCTGACCACCGGCCCGATCCACATTCCCTGCATCGGGCGAGAGCTTGCCTTCCAACAGCGCCAGCAGGCTCGACTTACCCGTGCCATTGCGACCCACCAAACCCAAACGATAACCGGGTTGAAGCGTCAGGTTGGCGTTTTCAAGTAATAACTGGGCGCCGCGCCGCAGACTGACGGATTGAAGCTGAATCATAAAGAATTAATCACGGGGAAATCTTGTAAAAATAAATAACGCGAAAGGATAACGCGTTTTGCTGGCTGATTGCATCATCCGCCCGTGACAAAATCAGTCGCGTGGTCAAAGTCGCAGCCGGTGCGAACCAGTTAATATTCCTATCATCGCAACAGGCTGAAGTAATTTAGGGAAGGTCTGCACAAATGCAGACCTTCCCGAGCAGGGCATGGATGCCCAGCCGCTAAATGACATAAGTCATTGAAAATATTATCACAAGACGGGCGTGAACGCGGGCTTACGCCCGCATCAAGCTGGCGCAAGCCCACGAAGCGATGGATGGATTCGGGCAGAGGTTCTTTAGACTAACTGCAAATCGGCAGGTTTTGCATCTGGGAACACCTGCTGAAGTTCGGCAGGCGTAAGGCCCCATAAGCGCTTGAACAAGCCGCCCAGCAAGCCACGGTAATCAGTGAGCACGGGCCAATCTCGGTTCTGATTAAGTGTTTTTTCGCTCAATGCGACCTGCTCACCGACAATTTTCCCGCCATGAACGCCACCACCCAGCACCCAATACGTGCTGCCGTGGCCATGGTCGGTACCGCGATTACCATTTTCACGAAAGGTGCGGCCAAATTCGCTGATAACGACCACGACGGTTTCGTTCCATGCTTTCCCCATGGTGTCGGGCAACACAGCCAGCCCTGCACCCAGTTCGGCAAATTTATTGGCGAGCTGGCCTTCGGCTCCTGTGACTCCTGTTTGGTTTATATGGGTATCCCAACCGCCCAAATCCATAAACCCCAGGTTGTAATGATCGCGCATTAACACCCCAATTTTAGCGGCAGCCGCTTGAAATCCGCTGGGATTGATCGCGCCGCGGCTCGCAGCGATCATCTCGGCAACGTAACCATTTGATGCCATTTGAGCCATATCTTCTGTTACTTGCTGCTGGGTGGTAAACGCAGTACGCACGGTCGGCGCCAAAGAGCTGTGCTGATACATCTGCTCAAGCAATTGGCGCTGAGCCTCATTCATACTCTGAATTTTACCAACCACCGGCTGATTGGCGATGCGCACTTTGCCCTGCATTGATAAGGGTAGTTGGTTGGTGAAAGCGATGCTGCGGGCACGATCGTGTAATACGGCAGCCAGACGATTCAGAAAGCCACTATTGAAATCCCTTGTATGTGCGCCTTGGCCAAGCTCGATGTGATCCTGCGTTTCAAAATGGCTACGAGACAAATCGGCAGTGCCTGCGAACGGCACAAAGGCTGCCTGTTGCCGTTGATACAGTGGCAAGACCGTGTCTTTCAGACTCGGATGCAATGCCCAGTCGCTATTGAGCTCCAGCGCGCCGTTGGGTTCACTGGGTTTAGGTACCGCAATGTTTGGTCGGCCCTGGTAGTATAAATCGCTACTGTAAGGCACCAGCAAATTGGCTGAATCGTAACCACCGCGCAAAAAAATCAATAGGAATCGAGGGTTGCCATTACTCGGGCTCGCTGCCCATACACGGGAATTGTAGGCTGCAAGCCCGATACAAGAGGCGATGGTGGTTTGAAGAAATTGACGACGGTTCATAATGAGATACCCTCCTGCGCAATACGTTTAGCGCCACATGAATTCTGGCGCTGAAAGCAGCAGGCTCACGGTTTGCCTTGAATTTTTAGCCTGCTCGATGATCTTGCGGGTTTGAGTACTGAAACTCCCCAATAGTTCTTGAATAAACGGACTATTCATATCAATCAGAACTTTCGGTGGCGGCTGAACCAGGGCACCGGGACGAGCGGCAATAAATCCGGCAAACTCGAATCGGTTGGCCATCTGACCGGAACCGTTCCAGTGACTGGCGCCAAGCTGGTAACCATCCGGTGTGGATCGGCCGTATAAAGCTTCGCCCATGAGGTTACTCCAGTTCACCAAGGGGTCGGTATGATTAATTACAACCTCGTCGGGTAGCAAGCGTGCAGCAGAAATCAAATAATGCAGCGGATCCTTGAACAGCTTGCCAAGAGAATGGGTAAATTCCCTGTGGTAGAACAATGTGCGCAACACACTGGCGATCTCACCGTGGCTCTTTTGCCACGTGTCCACCATGCGATCGATCAATTCCTTGGGTGGATTTTCTGCCACAAAAAACTGGGCAAGTTGCGTGCTAATGTGCCGCGCCGTGGCCGGGTGGTTCCCCAGGAACTCAATGACTTGATTGATCTCATCGAGCCCCTTGCCGTGAAAGACATGGCCAAATACGGTTTTGGGGTCAGAATCGTGTCGTGCAGGATTGAAGACCACTAGCCCATCTTGCCAAAACGCATCTTCAAATTGAGGAGGAACACGAATAGGCTGCCCCGGAATGGCAACCCCCAAACCGGTCAGCACCCGAGCCAGATTGGTCACATCTGCCTGCGTGTAACCGCTTCCAACGCCAACTGTGTGCAACTCCATGATTTCACGACCATAGTTTTCATTTATATGGCCTTTTGCGTTCTGCGCATTATTCAAATAAAGCAACATTTGCGGGCTATATACGGTGGCGCGAAATAAATCAACAAAGCGCCCCAGCACATGCGGTTTGATCACGCGCCGATAATAATCGCCCATCATCACGCGCAAAGGACCTTCTTGGAATACTGAGAAATGGTTCATCCAAAACCACGCCAGTTGTTCCTGCAACTGATTTGGGGAATAAATCGCGTAGAGCATCTGTTGTGCAGCGGCCTCGCGGGAAATAGCTGCAAATTGTTTCTGTATGTTTTGTTGTTCTTGAGCCTTTTGCTCAGGGCTGCCTGCGCTTTTCTGTACAGATTTGAGTTTTTCGCTCAGCTGATACCAGAGCAAGGACATCGGCACTTTATTGATCGTCATCGCCGCAATCTGCCTCTCAATTGCGGCAGGTAATGTGCCCTCTCCTTTGGGATGCATTTGTGCTTCAAGCCAAGCGGCTTGCCCTTGCCGTTCAACATCCGCAAGCGTCTTGGCATTCACGCCCCAGGAAAGGCGATTGATAAAGGCCAGTTGATCTGCGCGCGGATAATCTGTTGACGCCAAACCCGTTCTAGCGCACGACAACAGGCCGAGCGTCAAGGCACTGCTGCGTTGTAAAAATTGACGCCGAGCGAATCTGAATTGTGATGACATCCCGAACCACCCTCCTGTCTACCAGTGGGAACGCAATAATTAGACCCCGCATTGAGCCTTTCGCATAGAACAATTTTGTTAACCATTCGTAAGCAGTGGCTAGGTGAAAATGTGCTACATCAAACAGTAAGGCCAGCTGCACGATGTCCGCCTGATGGGGCCAGGCAGAGCACCATCGGCGGTGCAGCGACTTGTCAGGCTGCCTTGTACTCCCGGAATCCCGCTAACACGTCAGCAAACGACTTCGGGGCATACTTCTCGAAACTTTCCTGATCCACATACACAAAATCGTAGGTCACATCCGACCGCGTAGCGTTGATGTCTTCACACCACTGGCGCAGCCGCGCTGTTTTCAGCGGCACATCCAGGTCTTCCTGACCCTTGGTCTCGACCACCACAATCCGGCCATCTGTCAGCTTCACGAAAAAGTCGGGATAGTAGTTGGATATATCGCCGTCTGCATTCACATAGTCCAGCTTGAAATGCACTGCCAGATAGTTCTTGGCATAGGAAACCACATCACCGCAATCCTCCAGAAAACTGGCGAATTGCAGCTCGAAATGGCTGTCGCCGATCACGCGATTGAACACGCTCTTTTTCGGCATAAGGTAGCCTTGATCTTTCACCACAAAGGGCCGTGTCTGACGCAGCCTGATAGTATCCCGGATTTCAGCATCGCCCTTGTCGCGCACGGTCAGATCGTTGATCGCTTTCTTGAAGGTCTCGATCACCGTCTTGGTGGCCGCCAGTTCAGAAAGATTCCGGAGCGTGTTCGGCGATTCCAGATCAACCGTCTGGCCAAATAGCGCATCCTGAATGAACAGCTTGATCTTGCCGTACAGCACATCGTAGCCACTCACCAGCCGCAACTCCTTCATCACGGTCTGGGCGAAATATCCAACCACACTCCGATAGTCCGCTACTCCGGCAGTATCCAGGATCGTCGAATGCGTCACCTCGCCGGTGGTAATGTCCTTAAACACAATCTCGCGCTGCTCCTCCTCGCTGAAGGACTGGTAAATCACCGGCTGAAATGTCATGGCCCCGGCATTCATGTCGCCCAGGTTCTTGTATTCCCGATAGACGCGCGGCGACAGCACCGGGATTTCAATATCCAGCGCCTCAAGGTCTTTCTTCTCGTTGCTGTTATCGACTTCCACCACCAGCGGTGTTTTGGGCGGGGTGCCTTCGCCCATCGCCCTGCGTTCCAGCTCGACACCTTCGGCCTGAATGGATTCAACAAAGTCCATGAAAGCATCCGTGCCCACCACGCTGACCCACTCTTCGATCCCACCGGGATACATCTTGCGCAAGCCGCGCCCCAGGGTTTGCTCCGGCAGGATATTGCTCTTGGCCGAATAAGCCCGCAGGCCGACAATCGTGGTCACGTTGCGCACATCCCAGCCTTCCTTGAGCATCAACACGGAAACAATTGCCTTGTAGGGGCTTGCCAGTGAGTCGATCTCGTTCGATTGCTGGCGCAGCTTCTCCAGCTCCTCCTTGTCCTTGCCCGTGGCCGCTTCGGAAATCTCGCCGTTGTTCTTGGTGTGAATCACCAGCACCGCATCTTTGAGATCGGGGTAGCGCCCTTCCAGGTACGCCGCCACGTCATCGCAGTTCTTGGTGTCGTCGGTCATCACGAACAGGATGGCCTTCTTGTCCAGCTTGCGGTGTTCCTCGTACGCCTTGCGCCACTCGATCACGCCCAGGTCGATATAGTCGGCGTATTTCTCCGTGTATTTGGCGCTTTGCCGTTCCGACAGCTTGGCACGGCTGGCGGCATCGGGTAGCACAGGGTGTTTAACCACGTTCTGCGAGATCGCCTCCACCAGCGGATAGTCCGCCACCGTCTGTACGAAAATCGCGCCATTGTTATGCTTTGGCGTGGCGGTTACATCCAGTTGCAGAGAAAGCGCGCCCCCTTTTTGCAACAGCCGGTTGTGAATATCCTGAATCGACTGGAACCACGCGAGCCTCGCGTCGTGGATATGGTGCGCCTCATCGTTGAGCACCATCAGCTCGTCGATATCGCGCACGATCATGCCCAGATCGACCTTGGAATCCGTGGTCGCGCCGCTGGGCCGCTTGCCCAGAAAATAATCCATGGTGTTGTCGTCATCCTTTGATGCCGGAATGTCCTCGCCCGCATAGACGCGGTGGATATTGGTCAAAAAGATATTGCCGGTGGAGTGCGTCACGCGCACCTCGTCTTGCAAGTGCAGGGTTAGCTGAAAGTCGTCGCGCCAGTTGCGGCCATCAAAACCGTTGTCGGGCAGCACCGGGTCTTCAAAGAAGATGCGCAGGCCCTGAAAATCCTTATAGATACGATCCAGCACGATGATATTGGGTGCAATCACCAGAAAGTTGCGCGACAGTTCCGAATCCGGCTCATACAGCTTGTGATAAAAGCTCCAGGCCAGCGCCAAGCTCATCACCTTGGTCTTGCCGCTGCCGGTCGCCATCTTCACCACGTAGCGTCGCCAGCTCTCATCGAACATCTGCGCGCTCACCGCGCCACTGCTGTCGAAGCGCATCAGGTCGAACTTATCCTTGGCGCCCACCACGTCATACATGTAGATGATGGTCTCCAGCGCCTCACGCTGGGCGAAGAAGTATTGAAACTGAATGTCCGCACCATCCGTCTGCGTCTGCAAGTGCGGCTCTTTGAACCACCAGTTGAGCAGGCTCTTGCTGGTATCACTCGCGCCCACATAGCCGCTGTCTCGAAACGCCTGAACCTTCTTGCGCAAACTGGCTACCAGCGGCGGCATCAGCTTGTCCGCAGTGGTTTCGCGCAGGGCCTCGTCCGCCGGAAACCAGCGAATCTCCGGATTGAGAATGGCGTGTGGGGAATCGGGAAAGTCGGGATGCAGGGCCATTATTTTTTCCCACCCACGCTGACTTCCACAATCGTCATGGTGTCGTTACCGAAGATGTCCACCACCTTCACCGCAATCTTGCGCCGCCCCGGCTGGCATTCATGCGCCACACTGGTCAACTCCAGTGAGCGGTCCTTCTTGGTACGGAAACTCTGCCACTCGTTCTCGAACACATAGTCGCCGGTCCACTGCTCCTCGGTCTCGCCGGTTTCGGGAATCTGCACACGGATGATCTCGCGCTTATTCTCGAAGTCGAAATCCACGCTCCAGTAGTCGATCCAGTCGGTCCAGTGCCGGGTAAGTTGTTCGCGGGTCACGATGCCGTCCTTGTCGCGGCTCACCTTCACAATCTGGCCCTTTTCCACCACGATCTTGCTGCCCTTGTTCTTCAGGGTCGCCTCGGCATTGGCGATGGAATCCTGCGAGTAGAACACCGAGAAGTCGGTCAGCTCCACCGCTACCGTGTTCTTCTTGATGTGCGGCTTGACCTCAATGAAAGAGACATCATGGAACACTACCTGATTCTTCTCCACCGCCCGTTTATCGAACACCTCGGCGGGGATGTATTTGGGCGCGATGTCGATGCCCTTGCCCCGCGCCTCGTCCAGCACATTGGGGAAAAGCCCCATTTCGAACTCGAAGCCGAGAATGTCCACACGGGTGATGTGCTTCTTGCGGCATTCGAGCATAACCTCCTCGACGAACAGCCGGGTAACCGGCATATTCACCGGCCCCACCGCCACCAGCCGCCCCGCGCGTTTGCCGTTAAAGGTGGTGAAACCCTCGGTTTTTTCCGCCCGGTAGGCACGCAAAATTAAATCGAGAAAAGCGGCTTCCTTCTCTTCCAGTTGCTTGCGCTGTTGCTCTTCACGCAGGTTCGGATTGACGCCGACAAAGTGCTGACGCTCGTACCTGCCGAGATTGAGGATTTCAAAAGCGCGGTAGTCCTTGCCGTCTTCTTTCAACTGCCGCTGCACCCCGATCATGCGCTTTCGCGTGGTGTGGATGGCGAACTTACCCAGATCGGTGGCGATCCACTTGCGGCCCAATTTTTCGGCGACCGCCGCCGTGGTGCCGGAGCCGCAGAAGAAGTCGGCAATCAAATCACCTTCATTGGAAGATGCTTTGATAATGCGTTCGAGTAGGGCTTCGGGTTTTTGAGTGGGGTAGTCGATGCGCTCGTCAGACGTATTTCCAATTCTGCCCACATCGTCCCATGTAGTTGTGAGTGGATTTCCTTTCATATCTTCGAGATAGAACTTAAGACCGTCCATGCGCGGTGTTCCATCCCTTTTAGTCAAAATCCGGCCTTCAGCCCACCACTGTTCAAGTTGCTCGAACGAAGCCCCCCATGACCGATTATCTGGTGGTTTAGTGCCCCTCCATTCAAACTGTCTACTAGGATTTCGAGAGGAAAATGTTAAGTTCTCTGCTTTATAAAGACGGCCATCCTCGTCTTTTTTATAGCGACTTAGCTGTGCCTCGCCATAAGGGCGGTATTGCTCGTTAAAAATAAATTCGGAAGTCTTAGTGCAATAATGAATGGTGTCGTTAGAACGGACATAGCCTCTCGTTTTCATGTTATGAGAGCTTGTCCTCACCCATATGATTTCATTCTGGTATCGTCCCTGTCCAAAAATATCATCCAAGATCTGCCGCAAATGTTGCGTCACCCGCCAATCACAATGCACATAAATACTCCCATCCTCGGCCAGCAAATCCCGCATCAACACCAGCCGCTCATAAATCATGCTGATAAAGGAATCCGCGCCCTTGCCCCAGGTGTCGCGATAGGCGATCTCTTCGAGGATATTGGGCTTCTTGGTGAAGGTGTCGCCGCCGATCTCAATGTCCATGGAGAAATCCGCGCCCACGTCAAACGGCGGGTCGATATAGATCAGCTTGAGGCCGCCCTGTTTTTCAATCTCCTCGCGCAGCGGGCCGTTCTTGAGCGATGAGAGAATCAGTTTGTTGTCGCCCCAGATCAGCTTGTTGGTCCAGCCCTTGAGCTGACGGCCCCGGCTATCGAAATCGAACAGGTCGCCCATGATCGGCTTGTCCTCGGTGCGCTCGGCCCGCGGCTCGTCTACCTGCTCGATGGTCTGAAACGGCAACACGATATTGCAGACTTCGTTGGTCTTGCCGTTCCACACCAACTCAACCTCGCGTTTGTCGTCGAACAGCAAAAAGCGGTATTTCTCCGGCAACGGCTTATCCGATTCCAGAAAGCGAATCACTTCCTGTTTTTCTTGTTCTGATAGTTTCAGCATGTATGACCCTTACCTGTCTTCAAATTACCGCTCCGGCTGGTGTTGCCAACATTTAGGTTAGTCCGTCGCCGGAATCTGCGACGGGAGGGCAGTCAGGTTGCAGGGTTAGTAGTGGAAGACACCCTGTTTTTTGAACAAATGTTAAATCAAACCTACCGAATAAACCCCCTCCTTTCCACAGATAACCCTGACATACCATAAATTAAGGCGATTAAAGGTACGTTGCTCTCTGTAAGCCACTGAGGTGAAACAGGTTGCATCATATGAATAACGATGAAGGGCTCGTCCATATGCGAAATGGCGACGCCAGCCAAGCCTAAACCGAGATCGGCACCAAACTCACTATCGAAAACAGCGCATTCTTTTTGTTTTCCTCATGCCACAACGAACCGCATTTGCAGGCGGTTACAGCCGATTTTTTCGGGTACAAATTCGGATACAAATGCGCGTAAAAAAACACAAAAAAAGGCCGTTTTACACAACACAAAATGAAGTGGAAAACGGCCTAAGTTACTGATTTATTTGGTCGGAGTGATAGGATTCGAACCTACGACCCCTACGTCCCGAACGTAGTGCTCTACCAGACTGAGCCACACTCCGAAGTAGTGCCTGAAGCGACTGTTGATGGTGGAATCAATGATTCCGGGCAACGGCTGCATCGGCCAGCGCAAGCAGAGCTTCCTTGAACGGGCTGTCGGGAACGGCGTTGATGGCCTGTTTCGCCCGGTCTGCCTCGGCTTGCGCGAGGTGCGCAGTATAGGCGAGCGCGCCGGTATGTTCAATGGCTCTACAAATCGCCTGAATATCGCTGGCATCCTGCTCGGTAATCGCCCGGCGAATGAGCGCCACGGTGGCTTCATCACCCCGCTGCATGGCGATAATCAGTGGCAGTGTAGGCTTGCCTTCGGCCAGATCGTCGCCCACGTGTTTACCTGTGTGCGCTTCGTCGCCGGTGTAATCGAGCACGTCGTCGATCAACTGGAACGCGGTGCCCAGATGCAGGCCATATGCGGTCAGCTCCGCTTCCATTTCTTCCGGCTGGCCTTCGAGTACGGCGGCCAACTGGGTAGCGGCGGCGAACAGGGTGGCGGTTTTGCGAATAATGACATCGACGTAGCGCTCTTCGCTTACGTCGGCATCGCCCATGTTCATGAGTTGCAGCACTTCGCCTTCGGCAATACGGTTGGTAGCTTGCGCCAGAATGGCCATGACGCGGGGTTCCTGCACCTCGACCATCATCTCGAACGCACGCGAGTAGAGGAAATCGCCGGTTAAAACCGAAGCGGCATTGCCAAAGAGTGCATTCGCGGTATCGCGTCCGCGCCGCAGGGTGGATTCATCGACGACATCATCGTGCAGCAAGGTGGCGGTGTGAATCAGCTCGACTACCGCCGCCATTTGCGCGGCCCAGGGGGATTTTCCACCCAACGCCTTTGCCGCCAGCATCAGTACCATGGGGCGAAAGCGCTTGCCGCCCGCGCCGATGATGTACCGGGAAAGCTGATTGATGAGGGCGACATCGGAAGCCAGCTTGGTCTGGATCACGGTATTGACGCGCGCCATATCGGGTGCTGCGAGTTCGCGAATTTGGTCAACGGTCATGTTCGGCATAAAAGGCTCTAATTCGATATCGGGTGGGTTAGCAGTTGATACAGGTCGGCTTCATCCAGCACGGGTACGCCCAGTTCCTGCGCCTTAGCCAGTTTACTACCCGCCTCGCTACCTGCGATCACGGCAGTCGTTTTGCTGGAAACGCTCCCGCTGACTTTCGCGCCCAGCGCCTTGAGCCGCTCGCTCGCTTCTTCCCGCGTCATGCCGGAAAGCGCTCCCGTCAGAACATAGGTTTTACCGGCAAGCGTCAATGCATTCGCATCCGTTGCGACAATGGCGGGCCAGTGTACGCCGGCATCAATCAGATTGTGGATGACTTCCTGATTGTGTGGCTGCCGCAGGAACGTGAATACGTGCTGCGCCACCACAGGCCCCACATCCGGCACGGCTTGCAGATCGTCGAGCGAAGCGGCGCTCAGTGCATCCAGATCGCGGAAGTGGGCCGCCAGCCCTGCAGCCGTCACCTCGCCCACTTCCCGAATACCCAATGCATAGAGAAAACGGGGCAAGGTGGTTTGTTTGGCGGCAGCAATGGCATCCACGAGGTTCCGGGCGGATTTCTCGCCCATCCGCGGCAGGGTCAGCAACTGGGGCACGGTGAGATGAAACAGGTCATCGACATGCTCGACCAGCTTGTGTTCGAGCAGCAATTCGATCCACTTCTCGCCCAGCCCATCGATTGCCATCGCCTTGCGACTGGCGAAGTGCCGGATGGCTTCACGCCGCTGGGCCGGGCAGAATAGGCCACCACTGCAACGGGCAATGGCTTCGCCCTCCACCCGGATGACGTCCGAACCGCAAACGGGACACTGATCGGGTAGTTCGACGATGCGCGCATCCGGTGGACGCAAATCGGGCAGCACACGAACGACTTCGGGAATCACATCACCCGCTCGCCGGACGACGACCGTATCGCCGATGCGAATATCCTTGCGCGTGATTTCATCGATATTGTGCAAGGTGATATTGGATACCGTGACCCCGCCGACGAACACCGGATCGATGCGCGCAACCGGCGTCAGCGCCCCCGTGCGGCCCACCTGAAAATCGACTGAACGCACCCGACTGGTGGCTTCCTCGGCCGGAAACTTGAATGCCACGGCCCATCGCGGCGCCTTGGCCACAAAACCCAGTTCGTCCTGCAAGGACTGGGCGTTGATCTTGAACACCACACCATCGATGTCGTAATCGAGCTGTGACCGGCGCAAGCGCATTTCCTGATGATAGGCCAGCACCTCATCGCGCCCCGCGCAGCAGCGGCGCCATTCGCTGACGTTAAAACCCAGACCGGATAGCCAATCGAGCAGGCCAAGCTGGGTGTCGGGCAGATCAACGCCCTGTGCCGCCCCCACACCATAGGCGAAAAACTGTAACTGGCGCTTGGCCGTTATTCGCGGATCCTTTTGCCGCAAGGAGCCGGCGGCGGCATTCCTCGGGTTCACGAAACGCTTGTCACCACGGGCATCGGCGGCGGCATTCAGCGCGGCAAACGCCTTGTGCGACATGACGATCTCACCGCGCACTTCCAGCAGATCGCAGGATGATAGCGAATCGGGTAATTGCTGAGGAATTGAAGCGATGGTGCGGACGTTGAGCGTCACGTCTTCGCCGGTCTGCCCATCGCCGCGCGTCGCTGCCTGCTCAAGCTGACCCTTGCGGTAGATCAGGTTGATCGCCAGGCCATCGAACTTGGGTTCGGCGGCAAACACAAGCGGTGCGTCGCGCTTCAAGCGATCATGGATACGCTGGGCAAAGGCATCCCATTCCTCGACGCTGAACACATTATCCAGCGACAACATGGCCTGATGATGCTTGACGGGGGCGAAACTGGTGGTAAATGTCGGGCTGCCGACACGCTGGGTGGGCGAATCCAGCGTGACCCATTCCGGGTGAGCCGCTTCGATCTGTTGCAACTCGCGCATGAGCCGATCGAAGGCGGCGTCGCTTATTTCAGGATCGTCCAGCACGTAATAGCGGAAGTTGTGCCGTTCAATCTCTGCGCGGAGTGCAAGCAAACGGGCGTGGGCGCTATCCTCGGACGGCGCGGAGAACAAGTCAGGTAACGAAGACGCCATGATCCTCAGCTATTGAGCTGTTCGCGGTAGCGGTCGATCGATTCGGATGTCAGCGGCAGGCGCTGGTCATCGAGCACCTCGCCGCCGAGCTGATCGGCAATGTCGCGGGCAATGTCGATCATCTGGTCCAGAATCAGGCTTTCGCTGGG
>NZ_DAIESY010000005.1:0-43934 GCF_027346185.1 Halothiobacillus sp. | reverse complement strand
ATGAACATTTTTTCGATCACGCCGTCCTTGACCAGCATGGAATAACGCCAGGAACGCTTGCCGAACCCCAGGTTTTCCTTGTCGACCAGCATGCCCATGCCTTCGCTGAATTCGCCGTTGCCGTCGGGAATGAACCGGATGTTCTCGGCCTTTTGATCCGCCGCCCACTCGTTCATGACGAAGGTGTCATTGACCGACAAACAAAGAATTTCATCCACGCCGTGTTTGAAGAACACCGGCGCCAACTCATTGAAACGCGGCACGTGGCTCGAAGAGCAGGTCGGCGTGAACGCACCCGGCAGAGAAAACACTGCCACGGTTTTGCCCTTGAACAGATCGTCGGTGGTGACATCGACCCATTGATTGTTTTCGCGCATACGGAATGTGACTTGGGGTACGCGTTGGCCTTCACGGTTTTCGAGCATAACGATCTCCTTAACAATTGATTACTGAACAACAATGCAATGATCTGACTTGCAAATCATTGAACTTTGATGACAATAACCCAACAAGTCATACGGTCAAAATTGAATGTTTGGATAAATTTGATAGAAATAAACTATCAAAACCAATTCCTCGCCTCAATCTATGCAAAATGTGCCGGAATCGATTCAGCCGCCCACAGCGACTCAACCGGCTCACGGGCGCGAATCAAGCTCGCGCCGTGCTCATCGACCAATACTTCCGCCGCCCGGCCGCGTGTGTTGTAGTTCGAGGCCATGGAAAAACCATAGGCTCCCGCGCCCAGAACGGCAATCAAATCGCCTTGCGCGAGTGCCAGATGACGACCATGGCCCAGAAAATCACCGGTTTCACACACCGGCCCCACGATTTCCCAGTCGCGCGCTGGCGTCGTTGCATCGGGCTTGACCGCTGCAATCGCCATGATGCTGCCATAAAGCGCCGGTCGCATGAGATCGTTCATCGCGGCATCGACAATCGCAAACGATTTTCCATCGGACGGATGCGGCTTGAGATACTCGACGCGGCTGAGCAACACCCCAGAGGGGCCCACCAGAAATCGCCCAGGCTCCAGCATCAAGGGCAGGTGGCGCGCAATGGGGTGCCGATCGACGACCGATGTGATGGCATCCACCCAATCGGCAGCGGATGGAGGGCGTTCATCGGTATAACGAATACCCAAACCACCGCCTAAATCAAGGTGCGCCAACTCGATCCCCTCCAGCAGGAGCGTATCCAGCAGCGCGAGCACACGCCGGGCCGCATCGGCAAAGGGCAATACATCGGTGAGCTGCGAACCGATATGGCAATCGATCCCGACCGCTTTAAGATTCGGATCGCGCGCGATATGGCGATACAAAGCGGGCGCCTGCTCGATGGGCACGCCGAATTTGTTGTCCTTCAAACCGGTTGAAATGTACGGATGCGTTTTGGCATCCACATCGGGATTCACCCGCAACGAAACAGGGGCGACGACACCGAGCGCAGCCGCCACTTCACTGATTCGAACCAACTCCGCCTCGGACTCGACATTCAGGCAACCGATTCCTGCGCGCAAAGCCTGCTCGATTTCATCACGGGTTTTGCCGACGCCCGAAAATACGATTTTTTCCGGAGCGCCGCCTGCTGTGAGCACGCGTGCCAGCTCTCCGCCGGACACAATATCGAAACCCGAGCCCAATCGCGCCAGCAAGGCGAGAATGGCCAGGTTGCCGTTGGCCTTCACGGCATAACAAATCCGGTGCGGACGGTCGCCGAACGCGGTCGTCAGCTCGGTGTAGGCTCGCTCAATGGCCGGGCGGGAATAAACATAGGTCGGCGTACCAAAGTCGATTGCCACTTGGTCGAGCGCGTACCCTTCCAGACATAAAGTTTGGTCAGCACCTTGGGTCAGATGGTCGTAGGGTAACGCAGTCATATCATGGTTTACCTGCGGTTTGAGAGGCCGTCGACGCGGGCGCATCCGATGGCATGACCAAGGGGCCTTTTTGGCCGCAGGCGGTCAGAAAAAGACAGAAAAAGCTAATCACCAGTGGCCATGTATATGGGCTGGCTTTGGCGTAAAAGCGGTAGTGATTCATAAAAAAGGGCTACTCGATAATGACCAAATCGGGAGTTCAGTTGGAAGTGTGCCGATGCCCGTGTTTTTTGTCCATGCTGCCAGAACCCTCTGCATAAACGCAGAGAGCTCTTAGAGCCGGTAAATCCCCCCTCCCCCCCTTTTTCAAAGGGGGGTGAATCCGTTGTTTTTCGGGTAAGTGCAGACCCTTTTTGTAACAAGGGGTGAAGCGCACTTAATTTTGCAAGAGCGCCTCCCCCTTTGTAAAAGGGGGAACGAGGGGGATTTACGAGGACTCCGTGGGTGCGAATTCCCTGGCTCAAACCAGATCGAATCGATCCAGATTCATGACCTTGGTCCAGGCGGCCACGAAGTCATTCCTGAATTTTTCCTCGCCATCTGCACTGCCATAGACTTCCGCCAGCGCCCGCAGCTCTGAGTTTGAACCGAACACCAGATCCACCCGGCTGCCCGTCCATTTGAGCTGACCGGTTTGGCGATCCCGCCCTTCGAACAGATTCTCGTCATCGGATTTGGCCGCCCAGGCCGTACCCATGTCCAGCAGATTGACAAAGAAATCATTGCTGAGCGTTTCTGGGCGCCCGGTGAACACACCGTGATCAGTGTGATCGGCATTGGTGTTCAATACGCGCATGCCACCGACGAGCACAGTCATCTGCGCAGGCGTTAAAGTAAGCAACTGCGCCTTGTCGACCAGCAATTCTTCTGCGGAAACCGTGTATTTGCCTTTCTCGAAATTGCGGAACCCATCGGCAATCGGTTCAAGCACGGAAAACGCCTCGATGTCGGTTTGTTCCTGCGTGGCGTCCATCCGGCCGGGTGTGAACGGAACCGTCACCGGGTGTCCGGCCTTTTGCGCAGCTAACTCGATACCCACACCACCGGCCAACACGATCAAATCCGCCAATGAAACCCGCTTGTCCCCTGCCTGGCTCTGGTTGAACCGCTCCATGATGCCTTCGAGCACGCCAAGCACATAGGCCAACTGCGCGGGTTGATTGGCTTCCCAATCCTTCTGGGGCGCGAGCCGAATCCGCGAACCATTGGCGCCACCGCGCATGTCCGAGCCACGGAAGGTCGAAGCAGAAGCCCAGGCTGTCGTGACCAGTTCACCGATACCCAGCCCGCTGTTGGCGATGCGGTTCTTCAGGAAGTCGATATCACCGTCATCAATCAAGGCATGGTTCAGCTCGGGGACTGGGTCTTGCCAGATCAGTTCCTCTTGCGGCACGTCCGGGCCGAGATAACGGCTACGCGGCCCCATGTCCCGATGCGTGAGCTTGAACCAGGCACGCGCAAAAGCATCGGCAAACTCATCCGGGTTTTCATGAAAATGGCGGGAAATCGGCTCGTAAATCGGGTCCATGCGCAGCGACATGTCCGCTGTGGTCATGATGATCGGTCGCTTCTGGCTGGCATCTTCCGCCGCCGGGGCCTGATTGTGCTCGTTGGCTTCTTTGGGCGTCCATTGCCAGGCGCCGGCCGGACTTTTGGTCAGCACCCACTCGTTACCGAACAAGACGTCGAAATAACTCATGTCCCATGTTGTCGGCGTCGGCGTCCACGCACCTTCCAGCCCGCTGCCGATCTGATCGCCGCCCTTGCCGCTGCGGAAACTGCTTTTCCAGCCCAGGCCCTGCTCGGCAAGACCGGCGGCTTCCGGCTCCGGCCCGACATGGGCGGCATCACCGGCTCCATGACATTTGCCGAAGGTGTGCCCCCCGGCGGTCAGGGCCACGGTTTCGTAATCGTTCATCGCCATGCGCGCGAACGTCTCGCGCACGTCGCGGCCGGAGGCGATTGGATCAGGCTGGCCATCCGGCCCTTCGGGATTCACATAGATCAGGCCCATCTGCACGGCTGCCAGCGGGTTTTCCAGCTCACGGTCGCCACGGTAACGGCTCTGCGGGTTATCGCTGGTCGCCAGCCACTCGCTTTCCGCGCCCCAGTAAATATCTTTTTCCGGTTCCCAGATATCTTCCCGTCCACCGGCGAAACCGAAGGTTTTGAAGCCCATGGATTCGAGCGCGACATTGCCCGTCAAGATAATCAGATCGGCCCAGGAGATTTTCCGGCCGTATTTTTGTTTGATCGGCCAAAGCAGGCGGCGGGCTTTGTCGAGGTTGACGTTATCGGGCCAACTGTTGAGCGGCGCAAAGCGTTGATTGCCCGTACCCGCGCCACCACGCCCATCGCCTGTGCGGTACGTGCCGGCACTGTGCCAGGCCATACGGATAAAAAAGGGACCATAATGACCGTAATCCGCCGGCCACCAGTCTTGCGAATCGGTCATCAGCGCATGCAGGTCGGCTTTGACGGCAGCCAAATCCAGTGTTTTGAATTCTTCCGCGTAGTTGAAATCAGCGTCCAGGGGGCTGGATTTGCTGCCGTGTTGACGCAACACATCCAGATTCAGGCGATTGGGCCACCAGTCTCGAACGGTTTTACTGGCGCTGGGCGCATGATGAAAGGGGCATTGGCTTTGTGTCATGGTGTCTGTCCTCGGGTGGTTTTTATGTTCGCCTCTTGTTGTACCGCCACCAGTTCAATCAAGCCAATTAATTTTTTCGCTTGATTTGATAGTTTTTATCAATCATTTGCCTGCTGCAATACGCAAAAGAAAAAACCGTCCGAGCCCTGAATGTCCGGCCGAATCCGCGCCATTCCTTCCTCCACAGTTAGTGCATGCGTCATCCGCGTGGGGAGTTCGGCTACGCGCCAATCAGGATGGCGCACCAAAAAGGACACGATCTGCATTTCATTTTCTTCACGCCACAAGCTGCACGTGGCGTAAATCAGCAAGCCATCGGCTTTCGTCAACCGCACACCATCATCGAGTAGTTGCGCCTGCGTGGCGCACAAGGCATCCAGATCAGCCGGAATCTGACGCAGCTCGGGATGACGGCGCCACGTGCCCGAACCCGAGCACGGCGCGTCGATAAGTACCCGATCAAACGGCCCGCGTCGATGCAACTCAGGATCGGCACTGTCCGCAATGGGCTGACACTCGATGTTGAGCCAACCCGCCCGTTCACTGCGTTCCGGCAAGCGCGCCAATCGTTCGGCTTCGGTATCGCAAGCCAAGACACTGCCCCGTTCGCCCACGGTCTCGGCGAGGCCGAGCGACTTGCCGCCGGCACCGGCACACAGATCCAACACATGCTGCCCTGATTGCGCCTGACATGCTTCGACAATCCACTGACTGCCCGCATCCTGAATTTCAAACGCACCGGCGTGATACGCATCCAAGGACGTGAGCGGCTTGTTGTCATTCAGCCTCAGGCCATTGGGCAACTCAGGGATTGGCATACTCTCCAGACCCGATGCGAGCAGCGTTTCTGCCAGTGCGCGGGGTTCGGCTTTAGCCGAATTGACTCGAATATCCACCGGCGCCCTCGCCAGAAGTGCTTTCGCAACCGCCACCGCATCGTTGCCAAAGGCCGCTTCCAACCGTGCCATATCCTCATCACGCAAACCAAAGCGCACCGCCGGGCTGCTGCGGGCGATCTGCTCGACCATCTCTCCCTGCGGTCTGGCAACCACGCCCGTCAAATCGGCCAAAGTCGCATCCAGCAATCCGGCCAGATGAACCGCCATGCCCACGCGTGGCAGCGCCGAACCCACCACACCGGGCGGCATGCCCAGTAATTCATCCAATAGTCGCCAGTGCCGCAGGACAAAAAACACCAGGGTTTGCAGTTGCGCCCGGTCGCGTTTGCCCATTTGTCGCTCGGCACGAAAGCAATGCTGCAATGCGCGATCACTCGGTACGCCATCAGACAAAATCACATCGAGAACGGCGGCTGCACGCTGAATCTGCTGCGGGAATACGCGTGTCACCGGCAATTCCGGCTTGGGTAATTTGAAACTTTGATCTGGCATGGTGGCCTTCATTGAATGAGTAATGGTTGTGTGGATCAGGGCGCGCCTGCGCGTTCGGCAGGACCTGGACAAATGCTAATATGGCCATAGGGAACCTCTGATTGAATCCCTCGTGCTACGCGAAGCTGGCGAAGCCCGCCGAGTTGCTGATCCAAAAGCCGCAAAACGAGGCAGAGGCCGCAGGTCGTAGTTTACGCTACGATGCCAAGGCCGATAACGAAGTGTTACGGCCCATGTTGGATGGATAAGGGGCGGCAACCCGCATGGGACGGGCTTTTGAGGGCGATTCGCCGTGTTGCGCCTTGCGACTCATCCCTCAAAAGCCCGTCTCGGCCACGAAGGATTCAATCAGAGGTTCCCTAGCATCCAGTCGAACGACAGGCTGCCAGCACCATGACCCAGGAACAAGGAACGAATGAAGCACTCACCCGTCGCATTGAATTTTGAGGAATCCGGAGGCGGATTGCCCGTCATCATTATGCACGGTTTGTTCGGCTCTCTGGCGAATTGGCGCGGCGTGGCCCGCAATCTGGCGGATACCTACCGGGTCATCAATATTGATCTGCGAAATCATGGCCGCTCACCCTGGGCAGACGATCTGAGTTATAAAGCCATGGCCGCAGATGTGCTGGCCCTCATGGATCGACTGGGTCTTGAGCGCGCCAAACTGCTTGGTCACTCACTCGGCGGCAAACTGGCCATGGTACTGGCGGATCAAGCCCCGGAGCGTTTTACCCGGCTGGTAGTCGTTGACATCGCCCCCAAAGCCTATCCCGCCTGGCACGAAGATGTCTTCGCCGGGTTACGAGCGGTCGATCTGAATCACCTGACCTCACGAGAACAAGCGCGAAGCCAAATGGGCCAATTCATCTTCGACCCGGAAGTTCGCGCCTTCCTTGCAGCCAATCTCAGTCATAACACACAGACCGGGCAACGCGCATGGCGCTGGCGTTTCAACCTGGATATATTGCAGCAGTTCTACACCGAAACTTCACAAATGCCCGAGCTTCAGGGATTTTTCTGTGGCCCCGCTCTATTCGTCCGTGGCGCAGGCTCTGCCTATATCGAGCCGGATGATCGTTCGATCATCATCCGGGACTTTCCCGGCGGCTGCCTACACACCCTCAAGCAAGCCAGGCACTGGCCACATGTCGAAGACCCGCAGGGCTTCATGAGCGCCATACGACACTTTTTTATTCACGGCTGCGAAGGAATCGATAAAACTTCTTGAAATCAATTTGTTACCAAATAACGACATGAAGTTCACTTCACCATTTACTCCATGGCCGCCATGCACAATAAAGTGGATTTCACTCTCCACTTTTACACGCAGAGGCTTGAGAAATCTGACCTCAAATTCGAGCAAGCCTAGCCTAGCGCCATTCCTCAGTAGGAAAATTCCTACAAACTAAATCGCAAAATCTGACGGAACTCTGCTCAATTCCCACTATGACCCGTCACATTCCTTCGGCATGATGCAGAAGTGTTCAAAACACAGCGGGTAGGAAGCCCCATAGCCCTGATCAATGATTGATCAAGGTGCTTACCAGAAAGGATTCGATACTGCCCACGGAAGGGTCAACGAAGGTACTCAGGAAAACCGGGGGCACGGATGCGCCCCGGACGTCACATCAGGACGATAGGACCTCAGCCCAGGATGGGCTATCCCAAGGAAGAATCACAAGGATGGCAGGACTCGGAACCGAATGGAATCGGCACCCAGGGATGACCCAAGGATGATCACCAGGGATGTTAACCAGGGACAAATTCACAGGATGACTGACCAGGACAACCGGCAAGGAAAGTCCGGCATGGACGAATCAGATTCAGGACAGAACCGTCGCTCAGGACGAGCGCCATGAGATAGGAATGCTCTGCTTGATCGAAACTCGTGCATATGAGTTCATTCGCCCACGGAAGGGCTGTGCTTTTCCACCAAAAACCCATGACGGGGGAAATCAGGATCGAACCGCAGGATTGGTTCCGGGCCACAGGATGGCCTTTTCTCACGCAAGCCGCAAAACCAGCGCACTTTCCTTAAAACGTATTTCTCATCGGTCTTTTTTGAACCGATTGCTGCCGGCTATCGCCCCCTGATAGACTGCGCGCGCCATGCAAACCAAGCTGTTCGATTACGCACTCCCATCAGAACTCATCGCACGACGCCCTATCGAGCCACGCGAAGATGCGCGCCTGCTCGTTCTCGAAAATGAACACACACCCAACGACCTCAGAGAATGCCGTATTGCCGATTTCCCCAGTTTGCTTGAACCGGGCGACCTGCTGATCCTCAACAATACACGCGTCATTCCTGCCCGCGTATTCGGTCACAAGGCCAGTGGCGGCAAGATTGAGGTACTGATCGAACGGCTTCAGGATGCGTTTAGCGCCTGGTGTCATATTCGGGCCAGCAAATCGCCACCGCCCGGTACGCAGCTTGATATGGATGGACAGGCCACACTCACGGTCAAGGATCGCGACAATGCTCTGTTTCTCGTCGAGCTCACACCAGACCCACTCAATTCGGACTTGCTGACCTGGCTCAATCGTGCCGGTCATATGCCACTGCCGCCCTACATCGAGCGAGCGGACGACGCGCAGGATCGCCACGACTACCAAACCGTCTTCGCCGCCCACGATGGCGCCGTTGCCGCGCCAACGGCCAGCCTTCATCTGACCGAAGCCTTGCTCGAACGGATCGCCGCCAAGGGCGTAAAGACGGCCTTCGTGACCCTGCATGTCGGTGCGGGCACCTTTCAGCCGGTTCGCGTCGACAACATTCAAGAGCACACCATGCACAGCGAATGGCTGAATGTACCGGAGGAAACGGTGGCTGCCATTGACGCCGCGCGCGAACGAGGTGGACGCGTTGTTTGCGTGGGCACCACGGCCCTGCGCGCCATCGAGACGGCAGCGAGGGCAAACCCCAAAGCCGCTGCCCAGCGCCGGATCGGCACCTATCAGGGCGATACCCGCCTCTTTCTCTATCCGGGACAGCCGGTATATGTGGTCGACGCCCTGCTCACCAACTTCCATCTCCCTCAATCCACCCTACTGATGCTGGTCAGCGCTTTGGCTGGTCGGGAACGCATTCTGGCGGCCTATGAGCACGCCATTCGCGCCGGTTTTCGTTTTTTCAGCTATGGTGACGCCATGTTCATTCCTGTCCATCATCCGATAGCGCCCGCGGGCGCGGAACAGTCACATGCAATTTGACCTCATCCACACCGATGGCGACGCACGGCGCGGCCAGATTCGCTTTGCGCGCGGGCACATCGAAACACCTGCCTTCATGCCCGTCGGCACCTATGGCACGGTCAAAGCCGTCGATCCGCTGGAAATCGAAGCACTGGGCGCTGAGATTATTCTTGGCAACACCTTTCATTTGATGCTCCGCCCAGGCACCGACGTCATTCGCGCCCATGGCGACCTGCATGATTTCATGGGCTGGAACAAACCGATCCTGACGGACTCCGGTGGTTTTCAGGTGTTTTCTTTGGCCGAAATGCGCAAGATCACCGAGGAAGGCGCGCGGTTCCAATCACCGGTTGATGGCTCGCCTGTCATGCTGACTCCCGAGCGCTCCATGCAGATTCAGCACGAACTGGGCTCGGATATCGTCATGATTTTCGACGAATGCACGCCCTACCCGGCCACGGAAATTCAGGCAGCGGAATCCATGCGTCTGTCGCTGCGTTGGGCTGCGCGTTCGCGCGCGGCGTTCGACACCTTAAAGCCCGACAACACCGATACCGCCTTGTTCGGCATCGTTCAGGGCGGCATGTATCCAGTGCTGCGGCGCGAATCGGCGATAGGTTTGCTGAACATCGGATTCGACGGCTATGCCATTGGCGGCCTTTCCGTCGGTGAACCGCTGGATGAACGCAATCACGTGCTGGAGGCCACAACCCACTTGCTGCCCAACGACAAACCCCGCTACCTGATGGGCGTGGGCAAGCCCGAAGATCTGGTCGAGTCCGTGGCCCGTGGCGTGGACATGTTCGACTGCGTGATGCCCACACGCAACGCGCGCAATGCCCACCTGTTCACCCGGTACGGCGACATCAAACTGCGCAATGCCCGTTACGTCAGCGACACCCGCCCGCTCGACGAAACCTGCACCTGCACCACCTGTCAGCGTTACTCGCGTGCCTATCTGAAACACCTCGACAAATGCAAGGAAGTGCTGGGCGCACGACTCAACACTATTCATAACCTGCATTACTACCAAACCCTCATGCGGGAAATCCGCGCGGCCATTGAAAGCAATACATTCGAATCATTCCGGGCGAAGTTCCACGCCGATCGAGCACGGGGAATTGACGAGTAAAATCAGCCCACTGCCCAAGGAAACTCTACACGAATCCATCCATGGCTTCGCGGGCTTGCGCCAGCTACGCGTTCACGCCCGGCCCGAGCTCCGCATTTCAATGACTTTCGTCATTGTGCGGCAGAGCATCCATGCCCTGCACGGGAAGGTCTGCATTTGTACAGACCTTCCCTAAAATGCAGGGAACTTGATCATGCTGTGGCATACTAATATGCGTTTTTTCGCGGAGCCGATACCCCGGCATCCATTGTTCGAACTCATTTTCAAAAGATGTAAGGAATTCTGAGCCATGTTTTTTATTTCCGACGCCCTGGCAGAAGCCGCACCGGCCGCCGCACAGCAACCCAATATGATTGCGACCTTCCTGCCCTTGATCCTGATCTTCGGGGTGATGTACTTCCTGCTCATCCGGCCTCAGGTCAAGCGCCAGAAAGAGCTGAAAAAGCTGGTTGAGTCCATCGAAAAAGGCGATGAAATCATCACCAACGGCGGCCTGCTGGGGCGGGTTGTCAAAGTGACCGACGCCTTTTTGATCGTTGAAGTGGCCGATGGCATGACGATTGTGGTTCAGCGCGGCGCGGTCAGTTCCGTCATGCCCAAAGGCACGCTCAAGGATACCCGCGAAGCCTGATGAGTGGTGGCGCTCAAACCGCGCTGCACGTACCAACATCCGTGAAAAGTCTTTACGGACTCGTTGTTGGGCATATTTCCCTGGATTTTCCAGGGCTTATTTTTCGGACTCATTCATGAAGGATGGGCCCTTGTTCGAGCCCCTTCGGGGCTGATTCAATACAGGCGTTCACGATGAATCGTTATCCGTGGTGGAAAAACCTGCTGATTATCCTGGTCGTTTTACTGGGCATTTTCTTCGCATTACCCAATATATACGGTGAGAGTCCGGCGCTGCAAATCTCCAAGCGCAATGCCGTGATGGATCAGGCAGCCGTTGATAAAGCGGTGGCCGCCCTCAAGGCGGCCAATATTCCCATCAAGAGTGCGCGTCTCGAAGACAAGGACGGGCTGATCCAGTTCTCCTCGACCGATGCGCAGCTCAAGGCAGTCAACATTGTGCGTGAAGCCTTGGGTGACGACTATCCCGTCGCGCTCAACCTCGCCCCATCAGCTCCACGCTGGATGCAGAACCTGGGCGCGAAGCCCATGTATCTGGGGCTCGATTTGCGTGGCGGCGTGCACTTTTTGATGCAGATCGACATGCAGGCCGCGATCAAGACCGCGCTGGAACGTCGTGTCGATGGTATGCGCGGAGATCTTCGACGGGCGAACATCCGTTATGTGGCCGCCGATGTCGAGAATGACGATGAAATTGCCCTGCGATTCCCGGACGCCACGGCGCGTGATGCCGCCCTCAAATCCGTGGCGGGCAATTACCCTGAACTCAAGTTCAGCACCGAAGAGCGCAACGGCGAACCCTACCTGACAGCCAAGTTTACCGACGTCGGAGCAACTGCCGAACGCAAGGCGGCCGTGGAGCAGAACATCACCACCTTGCGCAACCGCGTCAACGAACTCGGTGTAGCCGAACCGCTCATCCAGCAGCAGGGTGATGACCGGATCGTGGTCGAACTGCCCGGCATTCAGGATACGGTTCGTGCCAAAGAGATCATTGGTGCCACCGCGACGCTGGAATTCCGCCTCGTGTCCGGCACGCCCACCGACTGGGTCGATGCCGAGCAGAGCGGCCGCGTACCGCCAGATGCCCGGCTGTATCATGAAAAGGATGGCCGTCCGGTTCTGCTCAAGCGCCAGGTCATCGTGACCGGCGACCGCATCACCGGCGCCTCGTCCGGCTTTGACCAGCGCTCCGGCTCGCCGGCCGTGTTCGTGAATCTGGATGGCCAAGGCGCGCGACGCATGGCCGAGATCACCGGTCAGAACATCGGCAAACAGATGGGGGTTGTATTCATTGAACACCGTACCGAAACCAAAATGGTTGATGGCAAACCGGTCAAAGACAAGAAAATCATCGAACAGGTGATTAACGTCGCCACCATCCAGGACCAGCTCGCCAACCGCTTCCAGATCACCGGACTCGATTCCCCCAACGAGGCGCGCGACCTGGCCCTGCTACTTCGTGCCGGCGCTCTGCGTGCGCCAATGGACATCGTGGAAGAGCGCACCGTCGGCCCGAGCCTGGGTGCGCAGAACATCCAGTCTGGCGTCAATGCCTCAATCTTAGGCTTTGCGCTGGTCGCCGTATTCATGCTGATTTACTACCGCGTATTCGGCGTGACCGCGGTGGTTGCCCTCGGAGTCAACCTGATCCTGATTGTTGCCGTGCTCTCGCTGCTGCAGGCCACGCTGACCCTGCCGGGGATTGCGGGCATGGTGCTGACGCTCGGGATCGCGGTGGATGCCAATGTGCTGATCAACGAACGTATCCGGGAAGAACTGCGCAATGGCCTGACGCCACAAGCCGCCATCAAGGCGGGATACGAGCGCGCCTTCGCCACCATTATCGATTCCCACGTCACTACCCTGCTGGCCGCCATCGTGCTGTTTGCTCTGGGTGCGGGCGCGGTGAAAGGCTTTGCCGTCACCCTGACCATCGGGATTCTCGCCTCGCTCTTTACCGCGATCATGGTCACGCGGGCATTGGTGAACCTGATCTATGGCCGCCGGGCGCGCCTGACCAAAATCTCCATTTAATGGCTCCTAAAACCGAGAATAGTGATGTTTAACTTATTTCCCTACAACGCCCGGTTCGATTTTTTCGGCAAGCGCAAATATGCCTACGCCATCTCTGCCCTGCTGCTGGTTGCCGCCATCGTGTCGCTCGCCACGCGCGGCATCAATATGGGGCTCGATTTCACGGGTGGTATTGTCCTTGAAGTCGGTTATTCGAAAACGGCTGATCTGGATGCGATCCGTGCCGATTTGAAGAAAAACAATTTCAAGGAAGCCGTGGTGCAATATTTCGGCTCCAGTGAAACCGTGATGATCCGTCTGCCCCCCGCCAAGGGCCAGAATCAGAACCAGCTGGCCGATCAAGTGCTGTCCGCGCTCAAGCAGCAGGATGAAGGCGCGACCATGCGCCGGGTCGAATTCGTCGGTCCGGCGGTGGGCAAGGAGCTGTTCAATTCCGGCGGTCTGGCCATGATCGTGGTGTTAAGCGGCTTGCTGATCTTTGTCAGTCTGCGTTATCAGATCAAGATGGCAACAGGCGCCGTTCTCACGCTGAGCCATGACCTGATCATGGTCTTCGGCTTCATCAGCATCACCGGCATTGAGTTCAACCTCACCGTACTGGCGGCCTATCTCGCTCTTGCGGGCTACTCGATCAACGACATGATCGTGGTGTTCGACCGGATGCGGGAAAACTTCCGCAAAATCCGCAAAGGCAGCGAGATCGAAATCATGAATATTTCAGTCAACCAAACGATGTCGCGCACGGTGATGACCGCCGTCACGACCTTCCTCTCGGTGCTGGCGCTCTACATCTTCGGTGGCGAGGCCCTGCATGGCTTCTCTCTAACCTTGCTGGTCGGGATTGTGCTCGGCACCTTCTCCTCGATCTATGTCGCCTCCAGCCTATCGCTGGATTTGGGCCTCAAGCGCAAGGATCTGCTGAAACTGACCGACAAGGAAAAGCTGGTTGATACCGCACCCTGAGCTTTCACCGAATAGAACCCACAAAAAAGCCAGGCATTTGCCTGGTTTTTTTCATGCTGGCCACCACACACCGCGGCCGCCATCGGAAGCGATCAGAGCAGACTTTGAGAAATCGCCTTGAGCATGGCATGAGTGATCTTCGGGTTGGCCGCGATCAGATTGCCATTGGTCATGAATTCTTCTTTGCCGGAAAAATCCACCACGACACCACCGGCCTCACGCACCATCAATACGCCTGCGGCAATGTCCCAAGGTTTCAAACCAAACTCCCAGTAACCATCCATACGCCCCGCAGCAACGTAGGCCAAATCCAGCGCTGCCGAACCAGCGCGACGAATACCCGACAACGGGCCGTGCAGGGCGCGGAAGGTTTTGAGATAGGTGTCCAGATCCTGCTCGGGACGGAACGGAAAGCCTGTGCCCAGCAAAGCGCCTTCCAAATTGCGCAAACCGGCCACTCGAATACGTCGATTGTTCAAAAACGCACCGCCACCGCGCTCGGCTGTGTACAGCTCCTGGTTGCTGGGGTTATAAATCACCCCCAACTCGATACGCCCCTGATATTCCAGGGCGATCGAAACGGAGTAATGCGGCAGGCTATGCAGGAAATTGGTCGTACCATCCAGCGGATCAATGATCCAGCGATAGGCGCTGTCTGGCTGACCGGAATCGCCTGATTCCTCACCGAGAAACTGGTGATCGGGATAAGCGCGTTTGAGGATGTCGATAATCGTATGTTCCGCCTGACGATCGACCTCACTCACAAAATCGTTGCGTTGCTTGCTCTCAATGGTGAGATCGGCAACATGATCGGTAGCACGGGAAATCACGGTTCCGGCGGCACGAGCGGCACGCACCGCCATAGTCAGCATAGGATGGGGCATAATGTTCAGTCAGTTCGGTCAAAGTGAGCAGCCCAAGCGGCAGCAGAAAATTCAGAACTGCGCATTATACCCGTGAAAAGGGACACACTTCGGAAAAATTATTGACCTATGACGTCATCGTCCGCTATCCACCACGCCTCATCACCAGACGCGCGCGCCGACCGCATTCAAATCGTCTTGTGCGGCACTTCACATACGGGCAACCTCGGCGCTGTCGCCCGCGCCATGAAGAACATGGGCTTGCACCGGCTGGTTCTGGTTTCCCCCAAAGCGACCATCGATGATCAGGCGATGGCCACGGCAAAACACGCCGCAGACATCCTGAACACGGCCAGACAAGTTGACAATCTGCCTGACGCACTCGCAGATTCGGTGGAAGTCTGGGCCACAACAGCCCGCCCGCGCGATTTGCACCTGCCCGTCTTATCGGCCCGCGCCGCCGCCGAAGTCATCGCCGCCACCCCATCGACCGGGATGATCAGTATCGTCTTCGGGGCGGAGCGCACGGGACTCACCAATCAGGAGCTCTCATGGGCGCAACGGATCATAGAAATACCCGCCAACCCGGACTACCCTGTATTGAACCTCGGACAAGCCGTTCAGATCGTCGCCTACGAGTGGCGCATGGCGCATGAAACAGCCAGAAGTTCGCCCCAGACCGAAATCGAGAATCTGGCCACCTCGGTGGAATGGGCCGCATTCGAGCAACGATTGGCCGAACAGCTCGACCGCACATCGTTCTTTCATCGCACCGGCAGCGCCGAAAAAGATATTGCCGCTAACCGGGAGCGGCTCATGGCCCGCCTGCGCGTGCTGTGCCGCCGGGCAAACCCGACCCGAAACGAACTGGCCGTGATGCAGGGCATGCTGCGCGCCCTGACGGAATCGACGACACCCCAATCAGGAGCGAACATATGACACTTTGGCAGCGTTTTCGCGAGGATATCGACAGCGTCTTCGAACGCGATCCGGCCGCGCGCAGCCGCTGGGAAATCGCGCTCTGCTACCCCGGTATCCACGCGATCTGTTGGCACCGATTGGCGCACCGGCTTTGGAATTGGCGACTTCGCCTGTTGCCGCGGATCGTCGCCAACATAGCGCGCTGGCTGACCGGCATTGAAATCCACCCCGCGGCCAAGATAGGCCGGCGGTTTTTCATCGATCACGGCATGGGTGTCGTTATCGGTGAAACGGCTGAAATCGGCGACGACTGCACCCTCTACCACGGCGTCACCTTGGGCGGCACGCAATGGGAAGCCGGCAAACGCCACCCGACGCTCGGCAACGGCGTGGTTGTCGGGGCGGGGGCCAAGGTGCTTGGGCCCATCACGCTGGGTGATGGCGTTCGCGTGGGCAGTAATGCCGTCGTGCTGAAGGATGCACCGACCGGTGCCACCCTGGTCGGTATCCCCGCCCGCATCGTCGGCCAAAGCCCAAAAATCAGTGAACAGCAGGCGCGCATCGCCGAACGCTTGGGTTTCGATGCCTATGGCGTGGCGCAGGACATGCCCGATCCCGTGGCTGAAGTCATCGATCGCCTGCTCAGTCATGTGCAAGCGGCGGACGAACGCGCGACTCTTCTTGCCGGTCGCATCCGCGCATTACAAATACATGTCGGCATGAAAGCTGATGACTCCGCCACAGCAGAAGAACCTCCCTTGCCCAGCTTGGCTGGCTGCCATCTGACCAACGGAACCAAAGCCGTTGGCTGCCCGCCCGATACGGATGGTGAACCGGCACCACAAAGAGAAAAACAGACACTCTGAAGGTTGACTGTGCCGCGCCGATAGAGATCGTCAATACCGGTAACGGCAATGGGCGTCATTTGGTGCTTGTGTTCACGGACGACTTAACCAAGAATTAACCTCGGGAATTGTAGGGCTAACCGATCCTAGACCCCCCCTGGTAAATGGATCACAAGACCTAAGCGCAAAACAGCAGGATTAACACATGAGACTCACCACCAAAGGCCGCTACGCAGTGACCGCAATGCTGGATCTGGCCCTGCACGATCACGGCGACCCCACGGCACTGGCCGACATCGCAGACCGCCAAGAGCTTTCTCTATCATACCTCGAGCAACTGTTCGCACAATTACGCCGGGCAGGACTGGTCAAAAGTGTGCGCGGTCCGGGCGGCGGCTATCAACTCACGCGTCCTTCAACCGAAATCAATGTGGCAGAAATCGTCATCGCAGTGGATGAAGATGTGGACGTCACCCGTTGCGGCGGCCGGGGCGACTGCCAGCACGGCCACAAATGCCTGGCGCACGATTTATGGATGGGTCTGTCCGAACAGATCCGCAACTTTTTGACCGGTATCCATCTCGCCGACCTTCTCAACAACCCTGACCTGATCGGCGTCGCCATGCAGCAGGATCGTGCACTGCATGAATCGCGCGAACGCGATGGGGCTGGGCACCTGCGCGGCGCAGGCCTGCGACACAAGGGTTAAACCCGCACCGTTGCCTTTTATTTTGACCGGGCACTGGCCCGGTCATGGATTGTTGCCGCGCTTGGCGGTAAACTCTTGCCTCCTTGATTTTCTGTCATTTTTTCCATTTAACTTGTAACTTTTCCCAGGAGAAACCTTGTGGCCGTAGAACGCACCCTGTCGATTATCAAACCCGATGCCGTCGCTAAAAATGTGATCGGCAAAATCATCAGCCGTTTTGAACACGCTGGCTTGGCTGTTGTGGCCGCGCGCATGATGCAACTTTCCCGCGAGCAGGCAGAAGGCTTCTACGCGGTTCACCGTGAGCGTCCCTTCTTCGGCGAACTGGTCAGCTTCATGATTTCCGGCCCGGTATTCGTGCAGGTTCTCGAAGGCGAGAACGCCATCGCCAAGAACCGCGACCTGATGGGCGCGACCGATCCGAAGAAAGCGGCCCCAGGTACGATTCGTGCGGATTTCGCCGATTCCATCGACGCCAATGCCGTTCATGGCTCAGACAGCGCCGAGAACGCCGCCATTGAAATCGACTACTTCTTCAAGCCAGAAGAAGTCACCTCGCGCGCTTGATCGCCAAACGAAAGGTCTCTACCCGTGCCGCTTAACGCAAACACGACCGTTTCGAATCCGACCTTGGCAACATCCGGGCACAATGCCAGCCAGATCGGGGCTCCGGGCCGCAAAATCAATCTCCTGGGGCTGACGCCTCAGCAGTTGAAGGACTGGTTCGTCGAACTGGGCGAAAAGCCCTTTCGCGCAACCCAACTCCTCAAATGGGTACACCAGCGACGGGTAGATAACTTTGACGATATGACGGATCTGGCCAAGAGCCTGCGCGACAAGCTCAAGGAACTGGCCTGCATCCGCGCACCGGCCATCCGACTGGATCAACAATCCAGCGATGGCACGCGCAAATTTCTGCTTGAATTGGATGGCGGCGGCTCGGTCGAGATGGTGTACATCCCGGAAGACGACCGCGCCACCTTATGTATTTCCTCACAGGTTGGCTGTTCGCTGGCCTGCACGTTCTGCTCCACGGGCCGACAAGGTTTCAACCGCAATCTCACCACGGCTGAAATCGTCGGTCAGCTCTGGCTCGCGGAACGAATGATCGACCGGGCGGTCAACCACAATCGCGCCATCAGCAATGTCGTGTTCATGGGCATGGGCGAGCCCCTGCTCAACTTCGAATCGGTGGTTGATGCGGCCACGATCATGCTCGACGATAACGCCTATGGTCTGTCGCGGAGACGAGTAACGATCTCCACTTCGGGCATTATCCCGGCGATTGATCGGCTGGCCGAACGCCTGCCGGTGGCACTGGCGATTTCGCTACATGCGCCGAACGACGGTCTGCGTGATGTACTGGTGCCAATCAACCAGAAGTACCCGCTCAAAGATCTGATGGCCGCATGCGATCGTTACGCCAAGGTCGTACCGCACGGCGCCATCATTTATGAATACGTGATGCTCGAAGGTGTAAACGACGAACCCGAGCATGCAGAAGAGATGATCCGTTGGCTCGCGCCACGCAAGGATGCCGTCAAGGTGAACCTGATTCCCTTCAACCCATTTCCAAGTTCGGGATACAAGCGTTCGTCACGCAACCGCATCGAACGGTTCCGCGCATTGCTGAAGGCGGCAGGCATCAACACCGTGCCCCGCAAGACGCGCGGCGACGACATTGATGCGGCCTGCGGCCAGCTGGTCGGAGAATTTGAAGATAAGGCGCGGCGCCAGGAACGGCTCGCGCACATGGGTCTGGAACAGATCAGGGTCACCTCGGAGAATCATTGATGAATCAGCGCACGCACGCCCTCAACTTTTGCTCGTCGCTTTACATGCTGCGCGCTGCGCTCGTGGCGACCACCCTGGCCCTGCTCGTCGGTTGCGCGAGCATGAACAGCACCCCGCCGGAAAACAATGGCATGCCAGCCATCCAGACCAACAATCAACGCGCCGCCCAGATCAATACCGAACTTGGCGTCGGTTACATGAACGAAGGACACATGGATGTGGCCGTCGAGAAAATCAAGAAAGCGATTTACTACGATAATGACTTCGCACCGGCGCATCATGCCTACGCGCTCATGCTTGATCGCCTGGGCGAGAAAGAAAAGGCCGCCAGAGAGTTCGAAAAAGCCTACTCGCTTGATTCAAACAATTCCGATCTCGACAACAATTACGCCACATTCCTGTGCGGACAGAAGGAATACAGCAAAGCTCAGTCCCTATTTGCCCGCGCCTACGGGGATCCCCTCTACAAAACCCCTGAATTCGCGCTGACCAACTCAGGCGTCTGTTATGAAACCGAGGGCAAGCCGGATCAGGCCATCAGTCAGTATGACGCCGCACTGGTCAAACAGCCCGGATATGGCCCCGCACTGATCGGCAAGGCGCGGGTATATTACGAACAGAAAAAATACGCCGCAGCCGCCAATGCAATAAAAGTGTTTGAGGCCAACAACCGCAATACGCCCGACACACTGCAACTGGCCATCCGGATTGACCGCGCCACTGGCGATCAGTCCGCCCTTGCAAACCACGTCCTGATTCTCAAAGGCCGTTTCCCGGGGTCGGCTGCAGCTAAATGGTATGACAGCGGAGCGAAATAATGAGTGAAGGTCCGATCAAAAATCACGAATCCAGCCTACCGACACTCGGGCTGAAACAGCAAGCCACCGAGGCGACCACGTCATTCGATGTGGCCGCAGGCAAAAGTCTCGGCGCGTTGATTCGGGAGGCCCGAACCGCCAAGGGTCTGAGTGCCGCCGATCTGGCCCAATCGCTGAATCTGGATCTCAAAATTGTCGAGCGACTGGAAGCCGACCAGTTCGAAGGCGCACCGGAGCCCATCTATGTACGCGCCTATCTCAAACACTGGGCGGGGCTCATCGGAGCGGATCCTCAGGTTTGGTTGCAGGCCTATCAACTGCAACATGGCGGCAGCGTTGCGCCAACCAAAATTGGTGTCACGGCACCCATAGAGGTCATGACGGCCCACAAAACCGGCCATTCCGTCCATTCTGCCAATCAAAGCAAAATGGGACGCAGCATTTTGCGCTTGCTGCTGACATTGGTTGCCTTGGCCGTATTGCTGACTGTGATCGCCATTGCCTTGCCTAGTGTGTGGCAGAAAGGGCTCAGCATGCTTTCAGGGAAACATGAACAGACACTCCTCACACACAATAGTGGAGCGTCCGATAGCACCGTCAGTTTACCCGTCCAGCCCCTGCCTGAGCTCAATTCACCCGCAGTACCCTCCAAGGCTGTGACGGAAACCACGACCACCAACGTAGCCCCTCCCCCGCCCCCCATGACAACCCCATCGGCAAACCCGATAACGCCTGATGCAGCAAGCACAGCGCCAGGCGGTACGCCGACACCGAGACCGGTGACGCCGAGTGGAACAGAACCCACGACACCGGATGCAACGCCCGCAGACGGGGCACCGCCAGCACCCGCCGGTGTGACGCCAACGGAACAAACTGCGCCCGCCGCCGCGCCAAACACGAATCTGGTCATCAAGGTCGATTCGGCCGATTGCTGGGTTGAAGTGCGCGACGCGGCAGGCAAACGACTGGTGTACGACGTCCTCAAGAAAGGGGAAGAAAAAACCGTTCCTGGCGCCGGGCCATTCACCATCACACTTGGCAACCCCAGCGCAGTCACGGTGCTTTGGAAGGGAGAGCCAGTCAAACTGGGCGGCCCCAACAGCGCCACGGGTGTGATCCGCACCACGGTTGGTGGCTCATGAGCCACGTCGCTTCGCCGACGATTCGCCGACTATCCCGCAAGATATTCGTCGGCAATGTGCCGATTGGTGGTGATGCGCCGGTGGCCGTGCAAAGCATGACCAATACCGAAACCTGTGATGTGGCGGCCACTGTCGCCCAGATTCAGGCCTTGCAGAAAGCCGGGGCCGATCTGGTGCGTGTATCCGTTCCCAGCATGGAGGCCGCCGAAGCCTTTGGCGCAATCCGCAAGCAGGTCAACCTTCCGCTCGTTACCGACATCCATTTCGATTACCGCATCGCCTTGCGCGTGGCCGAACTGGGCGCGGATTGCCTGCGGATCAACCCCGGCAACATCGGTCGGGAAGATCGCGTTCGCGCCGTGATCGATTGCGCGCGCGACAAAGGTATTCCGCTGCGTATCGGCGTCAATGCCGGTTCGCTGGAAAAAGACCTGCAACAGAAATACGGTGAGCCCACCCCGGAAGCGATGGTCGAATCGGCCATGCGCCACATCGATATTCTCGATCGACTCGATTACCCCGATTTCAAGGTATCGCTCAAGGCATCCGATGTCTGGATGACCGTGCTCGCCTACCGTCAACTGGCCGGGCAAATCGAACAACCGCTGCATCTGGGCATTACCGAAGCCGGTGGGCTGCGTTCCGGAGCCGTCAAATCGGCGGTGGGGCTTGGCATGTTGCTGGCCGAGGGCATTGGCGACACGATCCGCATCTCGCTGGCTGCTGATCCGGTCGAAGAAATCAAGGTGGGTTGGGATATTCTCAAATCCCTGCGCCTGCGTAACCGCGGCATCAACCTCATCGCCTGCCCCTCCTGCTCCCGGCAGGAGTTCGATGTCATCAAGGCCGTCAATGCACTGGAAGGCCGGATTGAAGACATCGACACCGCGATGGATGTCGCCGTCATCGGCTGCGTGGTCAACGGGCCGGGCGAAGCGCGCGAAGCGGCCATTGGCCTGACCGGCGGGCAACCCAATCTGTTGTATATCAATGGCAAACCGGCGGGGAAACTGACCGAAGCGGAACTGGTCGATGGTGTGGAGCGCGCAATCCGTGAACGGATCGCCGCCAACAAGGTCGCGGAATCCAACCCTACCTAACTTTTCAAAGTACGATTATTAAAGCCCGATTACTCGATGAGCAAAACCATTAAAACCCTGCGCGGCATGCACGATGTATTGCCCGGACAGACGCCCGGCTGGTCCCGGCTGGAATCAACGCTGAGCCAGACCGCCCGCCAATACGGTTATCAGGAAATCCGGATGCCGATCGTGGAACAGACTGCGTTGTTTTCCCGCGGAATCGGCGAAGTCACCGACATCGTCGAAAAGGAAATGTATACCTTCGACGACCGCAATGGCGACTCGCTCACCTTGCGACCTGAAGGCACCGCCAGTTGCGTGCGGGCCTGTCTGGAACATGGCCTGATTCACAACCAGCAACGCAAGCTCTGGTACATCGGCCCGATGTTTCGCCATGAGCGCCCGCAAAAAGGCCGCTACCGACAATTCCACCAGTTCGGTATCGAAGCCTTCGGCGTGAACGGCGCGGAGCTGGATGTCGAGCTCATGCTGATGGCAGCGCGCATCTGGCAACAACTGGGCATCACCGACGTTCAACTGCAAATCAATACCCTGGGCAGCAGCAATGCACGCGCTGCCCACCGTGCGGTACTGATCGAGTACCTCAAAAGTCATGCCGACGACCTCGACGAGGAAGCCCGCGCCCGCCTGGAAACCAATCCCCTGCGGATTCTGGACAGCAAAAACCCCGACGTACAGGTGGTGGTTGCTCATGCCCCGGCGCTTGCGGACTATCTCGACGAGGCCGACCGCGAGAACTTTGCCGAAGTCCAGCAATTGCTGACCGCGGCAGGCGTGTCATTCGTCGTCAATCCCCGACTGGTGCGCGGGCTGGATTACTACAACCGGACCGTCTTCGAATGGGTGACCGAATCACTCGGTGCCCAGGGCACGATCTGTGCGGGTGGACGCTATGACGGTCTGGTCGCGCAGCTGGGCGGCAAGGCAACCCCTGCTGCCGGGTTCGCGATGGGTCTGGAACGCCTGATCGAGCTCATCGGACAGGCTGATGATGAAACCACCGCCGACATTTACGTGCTTTGGCCGGAGCCTTCCGCCAAGGGTGCAGCTCTTGCGGCAGCAGAAGGCTTGCGGCGAGCCCTGCCCGATCTGCGGGTTCAATGCGCGCTGGATGGCGGCGCGCTGAAAAATCAGCTCAAGCGGGCCGATCGCAGCGGCGCCCGATTCGCGGTTATTATCGAGGACACGGCGGCAGCCGACTCGTGGCGCGTGAAGTCGTTGCGTCAAAATGCACCGCTCGAACCCATCCCTGAAGCCCCGCTGGAACCGGCTGCGGCAACGGCCTTGCTTCGCGCCGAACTGGCTGCGGACAGACGGGCAACATAATCTGTATGATCTGATAATCCAACAACCTCGATCTTGGCGATTTTGAATCAGAATCGCACCCATGAACCACGAATAAGGTGATGAGCCGTGACTGCAACTGACGACGAACAACTCGATAAACTCCGCGAATTCTGGACGCAATATGGCAAGACCATCATCGCCGGCATCATCCTTGGCCTGGCTGCCTTGGTCGCCTGGACGGGCTGGCAAAGCTGGCAGGCGAAAAAGCAGACAGCAGCCGCCATCGCCTTTCATCAGATCGAGCAGTTGAGTGCCGCCAATCAGCCGAAACAGGCCATGGAGGCTGCACGCAAGCTCGCCGGATCCGATCAGGGTTCGGTATACGCCACACTGGCCCTGATGATCGGCGCGCATGAAGCCATGGCGCAAAACGACCCGGCCAAGGCAGCCATCTACCTGCAGGACGCCATGCAGCACGCCAAACAACCTGCACTTGCCGCACTAGCCCAGCTTCGCCTGGCACGAGTTCAGTGGGCGCAAAACAAGCCGGAACAGGCACTGGCTACCCTGAAAGCCAAAACCCCGCCCAAGGCCTATGAATCCATGTTCACCGAATTGACGGGCGATATCGAAGCCAGCCAGAAGAACTGGGCCGCGGCCCGCGCCGCCTACGAACAGGTACTCAAGTCCCCGGATTCGGCAAATACCATGGTACAAATCAAGCTGGACAACCTGCCGGCAGCTTCTGTCGCCACTTCCGCACCGACCGCATCCGGCAAGGAGAAATCGTGATCATGACTTCATCAAATGTGTTCAAGCACGCCGCGCGCCTGCTGATTCTCCCACTTGCCATCGCTGTGCTCGCCGGGTGTTCGTCCACGCGGGAACTGGTTAAGCCGACGCCCTTGACGCAAATCGACAACAAATACCCGCCCAAAATCCTGTGGGAAGCGAGCGCGGGCAGTGATCAAAAAGATGATCTGCTGCGAATTGCCCCGGTTGAATCCGGCGATCGCGTGATCGTTGCCGATGCCAAGGGCGATGTTTATGCCTACAACCTCAAATCCGGCAAACGGCTGTGGGAAGCCGAACTGAACATGCCGATCAGTGTTGGCGGCGGCGCCAACGATGCGATGGTGGTGTTCGGCTCGGATACCGGCAAAGTGGTCGCGCTGAGCACGGATAGCGGCAAGACGCTATGGCAGGCAACGGTATCGACCGCCGTCGAAGCGGCTCCCTCGGTGGGCGACACCAGTGTAGTCGTTCGCTCGAAAGACGGCAGCGTGACGCTGCTGGATGCCAAAGACGGCAGCACCGTCTGGTCTGTCAGCCATAACGAACCCGTGATGACGCTTCAGGGACAAAGCCGTGCCCTGCTGTTCCCGGACGCGATTGCCGTCGGTTACGACGATGGCGAATTTGCGATCCTGTCGCGGGCCGATGGTCGCCCATTGTGGAAAAACCAGGTGGCCCTGCCCATGGGTCGTACCGAGATCGACCGCATGGTGGATATCGATGCCACGCCATTGTTCGCGGATGCCGTTTTTTATGTCGCGACTTATCAGGGTCGGATTGCCGCCATCAATGCCAAGGGCGGACAAACCATCTGGAGTCGCAAGTTCTCCAGCTTCACCGATATGAGCATCGATCAGCACGCGTTGTACGCCACTGATGCCAACGGCATCGTCTGGGCGCTGGATCGCCGTACCGGCGAGCCGCTCTGGCGTCAGTCCGCTCTGGCTTATCGTGGTGTCACCGGGCCTGCACTCAGCAACGGCAAGCTCGTGGTTGGCGACAAGGAAGGCTATCTACATGTGCTCGACCCGCAAACCGGTGCCATCGTTGGCCGTCTGCGCGTCAGCGGCGGATTGATCGACCCGATGCGAACCGAGAACAATGTGGTGGCCGCTGTCACACGCGGTGGTGATCTGGTGGTATTCGATCTGCCGTAACCTTCCTCGCGAGCGCGAATAGTCACAAACAAAGGATCGTTCAGCGGTCCTTTTTGTTTGTACGGTATGCTTGCCGCATGAACGCCCTGCGCACGACATCCAAGCCCGAACGAACGCCTGCCGCACCGCGGCGAAGTAGGTTATGGCTTTGGCGCGGTCTGATATTGCTGGGGCTGCTGATTGCCCTGTGGTTGTATGTGCTGCCTTACCAGACCAGTGTGCGGCTGGATAAATCCCTGAGTAGCTGGGTATCCGATCACCCGAACTGGACGCTCGAACGTAAAGAACGCAGTTTGTTCCAGCGCCATTATCAGCTTCGCTGGCAGCCCGGCTGGGCGACCGAGCCCGTGGTTCTAAACGTACGGGTTTTCCCCCGGCCTTTCGGCTGGGGGAGTCCGGCGGGCAGGCAATGGGGCTGGGCGACCTTCACCATACAGATGGACCCAGGCAGCCCGGTGCAGATCAGAAACTTGCCGGATCGCGCCATCGAGATCACAGGCCAAGTGGAAGGCCTCGGCCTGGTCCGGTTCAACTGGGCTGGCAACGAAGCCGAAGGCAACCAACTCATCTACGACGGATCGGGCCACACCTGGCAGGGCACTCTGAACCTGCCCGGCTGGCAGGTGATCACCCCGACGCATCATTATCTGTTCGGCCGAACCTTGATTGACCTCCGCCTGCACCATCGCGTCGAAGCCAATTACACCTTCTGGCGTGGACTGGACGGTGAACTCGGTATCGATATCCGGCGAATCGGCTGGAGCAAGATCCCGCACGCGCAGGCATCATCGACCGAATCATCCATCTCCTCGTCCACGTTACTCGGTTCGTCAAAGAGTGGCCTGATCGATCATTTCCAGTGGCGTATCCGGTTGATGCCAGATTTTTCCGGCGGGCAGCGGGATGTAATCGGTTCCGGTGCGTTGGACGCACTTTCGCTCGATGGCCGACACCTCGGGGGCGGGCAACTGGCCTTTGCCGTTTATGCGGCCGATCCCGATTTTGCAGAACACTTTGCCGTTCTGGGTCGGCACCTTCTGTTCAATTCGGAGGCAATAGCCAGCGGACAGGTTCTGGCACCCGTACTGAGTTCCTTGCGCTCAGCCGAAATTCGCCTCGATGCCCTGCGGTGGCAAACGCCCACGGGCAACATGGAGATAACCGGCAAGGCATTCGGACCTCAGTTCGCCGGACTTGATCCGTTGACAAGTCGCCACGAGCAGGTACAGGCCCATTGGCAAGCCCAGGCACAACTTCAGTTCAGTGGTGCCATCCTGCAAACACCACTCATCTTCCCCTTGGTCGATTGGCTGAATTCATGGCTCCCCGAACCGATACCCAAGCTCGCCACCCTCAAGGGCGTACCGATTCATCTCTTTCTGACCTATTCACTCGACAGTTGGGAAGTGGATAAAGCCACGAGCAAATACTCATCTTCAAATCAATCAAAGGCACCTTAGCCAAACCCCATAATGCATCGAGCTACGGTGTGGCGTATGCCTCGAACGGGCATGTACGCGGGACTTGAAGACACATCCACTCAGCGATGTGGTGGTTTCACCGCACGCTGTTCAATGATAATTCAGCATTGTTAGCTCAAGGCTGCGATAATCGCGCGCAATACCAGAACCGTGCACGGCGCGGTTCATTTCGAATTTGATTGGTGAACCATGAAACCTGTGATTGCTTTAGTCGGACGACCCAATGTCGGCAAGTCCACCTTGTTCAACCAGTTGACGCGTTCGCGCGCGGCGCTGGTGGCCGATTATGCCGGTCTGACGCGGGATCGCCAGTACGGTTCGGCCGAACACGAAGGACGCGACTTCATCGTCATCGACACCGGTGGCCTGACCGGCGAGCGCGGCGGCATCGAGGCCTTGATGCAGGATCAGGCTTGGGCGGCGATCGAGGAAGCCGACTGCGTGGTGTTTCTGGTCGATGCGCGGGCGGGCCTGACGGTGGCCGATCAGGAAATCGCCGAGAAACTGCGCCGTTCGAGTAAGCCGATTCAGCTCGTGGTCAACAAGGTCGATGGCGTGGATGAATCGCTGGTGCAGGCCGAATTCGCGCGCCTCGGCCTGGGCGAACCGGTGTTCACCACGGCATCGCACGGTCGCGGGATCAGCGCCTTGTGGGATGCGGTTGTGGTGAAACTGGCCGATAAATTGGCCGTGATGGATGAAGAGCCGGAATACGACGAAAAAACCATTCGCGTGGCGCTGATCGGCCGGCCGAACGTCGGCAAATCCACGCTCACCAATCGCCTGCTCGGCGAAGATCGCGTGCTGGCATTCGACCAACCAGGCACCACGCGCGACAGCATTTACATTCCTTTCGAGCAGAACGGCAAGGCGTACACGCTCATCGACACCGCGGGTGTGCGCCGCCGGGCGCGCGTCAACGAGATGATCGAGAAATTCAGCATCGTCAAAACCCTGCAAGCGATTGAAGCGGCCAATGTCGTGATTCTGGTCTGCGACGCCCACGAAGGCATCAGCGAACAGGATCAGCATCTGCTCGGCTTTATCCACGATCGGGGCCGTGCATTGGTCATCGCAATCAACAAATGGGACAACCTGACCGACTACGCGCGCGCCGAGATCAAACGGCAAATCGACCTCAGACTCGACTTCATCAACTACGCCGAGATGCACTTCATCTCCGCCTTGCACGGCACCGGCGTGGGGCATTTGTTCGAAAGCGTGGACAAGGCTTATCTGGCCGCCATGCGCGACATCAGTACCAATGTGCTCACCCGCTCGCTGGAAGCCGCCGTGTTCGCGCATCAACCACCGTTGATTCATGGACGCCGCATCAAGCTGCGTTATGCACATCAAGGGGGCAGCAACCCGCCGATCATCGTCATCCACGGCAAGCAGACCGACCGCCTGCCCGGAAACTATTCGCGTTACCTCGAAGGCTGGTTCCGCAAGGAATTCCAACTCATGGGCACTCCGATTCGGCTGGAATTCCGCACGGACAGCAATCCTTTTGAGGGCAAATACGATATCCGCACGCCACTGCAACGCTTCAAGGCCAAGAAGGAAGAACGACAGATCGCGGGTATGAAGCGAAAATCTGCCGCCAGTGCCGAACGGCGTGCACGCGACGAGGCTGCATCAGGCAACACGCCGCCCGCGATATCGGTTAAAGCAGGAAAACCGGCGAGCAAAGGCGGTTCAGCCAAATCAACGATCAAATCAACGACCAAATCAACGACTAGGCCCGCGGCCAAGACAACCGCCAAAGCCGCTGCCCCCAAAACCGTAGCCAAAGCCAACAGCCGTAAAAGCGCCCTGTCGGCCCGACCGGCGGCCAAACCAGGTGCAGGGCGAAAACCAACCGGCGGAAGAGGCGGGCGGTGAAGAAATTAAATTAGTGCTTGATTGGGGTTGTGTTAGCTTGAGCAAGGGCATCTTGCCTTGATCGATGATCCTGAGGTGTCGAGAGTTCGGATTAGTATGTTTTCTAAATAGAAGGAGATTGAAATGGACGCTATCAGAATCGCAGCAATTGCATTGATTATTGCCGGAAGCCTCGGATTGGCCTATGGCAGTTTCAGCTTTACCAAGGATACCCACGAAGCCAAAGTTGGGCCTATTGAGTTGTCGATCAAGGACAAGCAAACCGTCAATGTCCCCGTTTGGGTGGGTATTGGAGCGATTGTCCTTGGCGGTGTGCTCTTGTTAGTGGGAAGTAAAAGGGCCTGAATTACCTCGGATCGAAAGGCAGGGTAGCGGGCGCCAGAAATCAAATTCGATGCACGCTACTACAAGCCTCATACCGCCAAACTCAAGGGCCGAATGATGGGTGGGTGTTGCGGGTCGTACCCTGAGGGCAGTTCGCCTTCGGCAATCTTGCGTGAACGGCTGACAAGAAAATCAACCATGTGATTTCGCACTGAGTAAAAATGTGGGTTGTGGTGCATTTCTGTGCGTAAACGCGGACGTTCCAATGGATTCTCCACGATCTCGGCAATTTTGGCATATGGCCCGTTGGACATCAGCAGGATTTTATCCGCCAGCAAAATCGCTTCATCGACATCATGGGTAATCATGAATACGGTCTGCCGGGTCGCTGCACAGATTTTCACAAGCTCATCCTGGATTACGCCGCGTGTCAACGCATCAAGTGCGCCGAAGGGTTCATCCATCAGCAGCATTTTGGGTTCGATAGCAAAAGCACGGGCAATACCCACACGTTGTTTCATGCCACCCGAAAGTTGATGCGGTTTTTTATTGAGTGCGTGTTTCAATCCGACCAGTTCCAGATACTTAACACATTGCGTCAGAACTGCTTCCTTGCCCCACTGTGGCCAGCGGGATTTCACAGCAAATGCTACGTTTTGTTCAACGGTCAGCCAAGGCATCAGGGCGTGGCTTTGGAAGACCACGCCTCGATCGAGGCTGGCGCCGGAAACTTCCCGTCCATCCATGAACACATTGCCTCCACTCGCGGAATCCAAACCCGCCAGCACATTGAGAATGGTCGATTTGCCGCAACCCGAGTGGCCGATAATGCAGATAAACTCACCTTGTTGCACCTCGAAGTGGATATTGTCGAACACCGTCACGTCGTCGCCGCCCGAAACTCCGGGGAATATTTTCTTGAGTCCTTCGACCTTAAGGAATGCCTTGCTCATGCTATTTATTACTCCTGATAGGATACAAAGCGGGTCAGTGCGCCAAAGATTGCATCCAGCAGCATACCGACGACACCTATCATGAAAATGGCAAAAATCACATTGGCCAGATTAAGATTATTCCATTCGTTCCAGACGAAATAGCCAATTCCGGTGCCGCCTACCAGCATTTCTGCCGCGACGATGACGAGCCATGCAATGCCCATGGAAATGCGCATCCCGGTGAGAATTGTGGGTGCTGCGGCAGGCAGGATCACCGTAATGGCTGTCCTGAGCGGGCTGACTTCAAGCGTTTTGGCCACGTTCAGCCAGTCTTTTTTGACCGAGGCCACGCCATGCGCGGTATTGATCATCATCGGCCAGATGGAACAAATGAATATCACAAAAATCGACGACGCATTGGCATCTTTGATGGTGTATAGCGCGAGCGGCATCCAGGCCAGTGGCGAAATCGGCTTGAGCAACTGAATGTACGGGTTGAGCGCCTTGAACATCAGCGGCGACATACCGATCACAAAACCGAGCGGAATGGCCACAATCACGGCGAGTAGAAAACCCGCCAGAACCCGACCGAGCGACCAGGACAGTTGGATGCCGATTCCCTTGTCGTTGGGGCCGTTGTCGTAGAACGGATTGGCGAGTTGATGCAGCAGGGTTTGACCTACGGCCTCGGGCGTGGGTAATCCGGCTGCCTTCGTCGCGGCCGACCCCATCATCGCGGCATATTCCGGATCAGCATAGGCTGGCGCACTTGACGCTTTGGGTTGAGTGGCCAGTTGCCACACGCCCACAAAGGCCAATAACAACATGATGGATACCAGCCCGGCACGCAGGTTCAGGGACGGGCTCATGTTCAGGTTCTCCGAATGCTGAATGAGTCGAGATAAACCTGGGGTTGTGCGGGGTTGAAGACCTTGCCCATTATGGTGTGATTTTCATAGTTCGAATCCGGTGCGCTCAGGCCCATTTCACGCAAGCGGGTTCTGGCATCGGTAGCCAGGAAAACCTGTTCGGCGATTTGTTTGTAGTCAATCTCCTGCTTGATATACCCCCAACGCTTGAGTTGGGTCAGCATCCAGACCCCCATCGACTGCCAAGGGAAGGGATCAAAATCCACCCGACCCGGCACATCTCGAATATTGCCCAGGCCATCGGCAAACTTGCCGGTCATGACCTGTTGCAGCACGGGAATGGGCTGATTCAGATAATTGGCCGGTGCGATCGCTTCGATGATGGCCGGTCGATTCTCTTGTTTGTGGGCATACACCGTGGCATTGGAAATGGCGCGGAACAGGGCAGAGAAAGTGTTCGGGTTTTCCTTGACAAATTTATCGGTAACCCCGAAGGCGCAGCAGGGATGGCCGTCCCAGATGTCCTTCGACAAAACTTGGATAAAGGCGAAGCCTTCATAAACCGCACGTTGGTTGAATGGCTCAGGCCCGAGAAACCCATCAATATTGCCTGCGCGCAAGTTCGCAACCATGTCGGGCGGGGAAATAATGGTGAGCTGAACATCCTTATCGGGATCAATGCCATGCTCGGCCAAGTAATAGCGCAGCAGCAAATTGTGAATCGAGTAGTCGAACGGAATGCCGAATTTCATGCCCTTCCAGTTTTTTGGATCGCGGTTATCTTTGTGCTTGATGTGCATCGTAATCGCCTGACCATTGATGTTCTGAATGGTGGCAACAAAGGTTTCATTCGGCTGAGAGCCCAGCCCCATCGTGGCGGCAATGGGCATGGGTGCCAGCATTTGCGATGCGTCGTATTCATGATTTAGCACCTTGTCGCGGATAAGCGCCCAGCCTGCGGTTTTGATGATGTCGACATTCAGGCCCTCCCGCTCATAAAACCCCATGGGCTTGGCCATAATGATCGGGGTGGCGCAGGTGATGGGTATAAAACCCACCTTCAAACTCTTTTTCTCGATGGCGCCCCCTTCGGCAGCTAAGGCTTGTGCCGCGCCAAGGGGAAACAGGCTCGACAAGGCCGCCATAGCCGTACCCACGCCAACTGCCTTCAGGAAATTTCGGCGGGTTTCATCGTGAGGAAAAATCGAGCGCATGAGGGTTGATTCGATCACGCGGTTGAGCGCGGCTTCTTCCTCTTTTGGCTCGGAGGCGGCTCGCGCGTCGTGCTCGGATTGACTGGCATGCTGGCCGCAAGAGCATCCCTTCTTGAGGTGAACGGAAGAATCGAATGGATTTTTGAAAGCGGACATGAGCGATCTCCCGATGAGTTATGAATCAGTCAATACTAACAACGCAATCCTCATGCCAAATAAATGTCCGTCATTCAACTCACTGAAAAGAATTAGTCAAATGCGCCTTAAACCCTGAATTAACAATATTAAAGAACCAATATGGTGCGCAAACAAAAGCATTTGACAATTATCGGTGCAGGTCGAATTGGACATTGACCAAATTCAAACCACCACACATTGTCGAACAATGTCTTACAAAGCGATCACCTATTTGGCCTGTATCTTGCGTGATGTTCAGTGTCGTTTTGCGGAGCACAACCGACCATGACCATCCCAATCAAACCAACCACGACAACAAATGCAGATGAAGATGTCGAACTTCTGATCATCTCCGAAGCTTCGCGGTTGATGACGCACAACGGCACCACCGATGAGCCCATTAACGGCATCCTGCGGCTGATGTCACAGATGATCGGCCTGAATCGCGGGCGCGTCGCGCTGAAAGACGACGACATGGACACTATAAGCATTCGCTATTCCTATGGGCTAACCCCACCAGAGCGAGCCCGGGGGCACTATGTCATCGGCGAAGGCGTTACAGGGCGTGTCATGCAGACCAAACAAGTCGCCGTTGTCCAGAATATCGACGACGAACCGATCTATCTGACACGCGCCGTGGAACGCGGCACCCTGCCACAGGAAACCGTAGCCTTCCTGGCCGTTCCCATTCTCTATAACAACACCCCGCTCGGTGTACTCGCAGCCCACCGGCTACGAGGGCGCAAACGCCCCTTCAGTAGAGACATCACCCTGTTGCAGGTATTGGCGACACTGATTGCACAAATTCTGAGCCTGAGTCGACTCATTGAAGAAAAGACCGCCCTGCTGGCCGACGAGAACCGCGCCCTTAAACAGGCGTTGGATCAGAAGACCGAAGGCACCCACGGCATCCTGGGCGAAAGCCCGGCTCTACGCCACGCACTGCGTCAGGCGCTGCATGTTTCCCCGACTCAGGCGACAGTGCTTCTTGCCGGCGAATCGGGCACCGGCAAAGAACGCTTCGCTCGCTTAGTGCATATCACCAGTCAGCTGCGCGACGGACCGTTCATGGCCATCAACTGCGCGGCCATACCAGAGGCTTTGCTCGAATCTGAATTGTTCGGCCATGAAAAAGGCGCGTTCACCGGTGCGGTGGTCAAGAAACAAGGGATTATCGAACTGGCGAACAATGGCACATTATTTCTCGATGAAATTGGCGATCTGGCGTTGGATTTACAGTCTAAGCTGCTACATGTACTAGAAAAACAGGCGATTAAGCGTGTGGGCGGCACTCAGGACATTCCAATCAATGTCCGCATCATCGCGGCCACACATAAAAACCTACAGAAGGCCGTCAACGAAGGGCGATTCCGTATCGATCTGTTTTATCGCCTGAACGTATTCCCCATTCATTTGCCACCGTTACGGGAACGGGGAGGTGACGTGAGTCATCTGGCGCGGCACTTCCTGCAACGGGCCAACCATGAATTCGACCGCAATACGGTATTTGGCCCCGGCGTATTGGAACGGCTGGAGGGCTATAACTGGCCTGGCAACATACGCCAGCTTGAAAACATTGTTAAACGCGCCGTTCTGATTGCGCAGAACCGCGAAATTACCATCGACGATGTGATTTTGATCCTGCAGCACGAAGCGCATATCGGAGAACATCTGGAAGCGGGCACGACGCAACGCATCACACCGATCGAGCCCCCATCGTTACCTTCAATACCGCATCAACCCGCTCAGCGTGGTTACGGCTGGGTGCGCGCCGATGAAGCACAAAGCCTGCTCGATGCCTTACGTCAAACCGGTGGGAACAAGACCCGAGCCGCGATGAGCCTGGGCATGACACCGCGCCAATTCCGCTATCGGCTGGAACGACTGGGGCTACTGAATCAATAGAGCGAACGTAATGTCTAGGAGACTATCAGAAAATCGGGCGGGCCACACCGATTACGGTAATCAGAATTCCGAGTCCCAAATTGATAGCCATGATCCGGCGGATGGGCTGCATGGCCGCAGCGGCATCCGGCCAGCGCTGCTCACTGACGGCCCGATGCAACTTTCCAACCAGTACAAACGACAGCCAGGCAAACAGCAAGATCATGATCCAGCCAATCACCTGCATCGCCAAAAGATATCCCTGCGTCATCGATCCACCAAAACGAGTGAACAGATCAACATAACCGGTGATTACCAATATCACGATGAAGAACCAGACCCACGGAAAAAACCGTGCGAAAACAGTGCTCCAAAGTCGCAACCGCTGGGGCGGTTCGAACATCGTGCTCACTGGTCGCAGCACCATGAAAGCGAAGAAAATGCCGCCGATCCAGAGAACGGCAGCCAGGCTGTGCATAGCCATTATGAGCATGTTCATCACTGATTCCTCTTGCGATAGAACACCCTGAATCATAAGCCAAGGTTGGTTCGCTTTGGGCCGTATCGCGCAACCCTTCCAACCACTTATCGCTCAACGGTGCGCGACCTGGCTTCAGCACGGATGACCCCAGTCGAGGAATCCCCGTTCAGGCGACGGCGTATGGCAAGCCTTCCTCGATCGGCAGGGACGGATCGCGAGACCACTCGTTCCAAGATCCGAAGTACAGTTTCACGTTCTCGATACCGGCTGACTTCAAGGCGACCAGTGTATTGGATGCGCGCGCCCCTTTAAAGCAGTAGAGATACACCGGCGTATCCTTAGAGATACCGACAGTCGCACATTCTGCCAGCACTTCTTCCGGCGCCTTGAACATCGGTATGGCGCCCGGTTTCATCAGGCGATACCACTCAATCCAGACTGCGCCGGGCAGTCGCCCTTTGCGCGGGCAAAAATCTTTGCCATAGGGTGAAGAACTGGTGCCGATCCACTCATCGATATCCCGCACGTCGAGTAAAACTGGGCTCTCGCTGCCCAGAGCAGCCAGAATCTCGTCCTTCCCGATCATAAGATCAGTACCCGTATCGATCAGCGGGAAAGTGGCGGGTATGGGCGTCGGCACCTCGGTTGAGACCGGCAGCGATTCGGCCAGCCAGGCTTGATAGCCGCCATGCAGAATCCTCACCTTCGGATAACCGAAGTAACTCAACAGGAAATAACCGCGGCACGACATGCCAAAACCGGTATTCATTGCATCTTCGTAGATGATCGCCGTTTCTTTGCCAGACAATCCAGCCTTGCCGAACGTTTCGGCGAATTTCGCTTTCAATTCTTCCAGTCCCTCGGGCGAAGACGTCGCCAGAAAGGTAAAAATGTCATGGATATTGACCGCACCGGGAATGTGGCCGGCGGCATACGCGTCTGGGTTTCGGGCATCAATGACCACTGTTGGTTCGGTGTCCATCAGGGTCTTCATTTGGGGGGCGGTTAGCAGGACAGAACTCATGGCAAATCTCCTATAAATCAATGAACAAGAACGATAATAAGGCGTTGTTTTGAATTTAATTCATGCTGCGGTGGTAGCCGCAAACAAGGACTCGATCACGATACGATGCAGGTGCTCGCTTTGCGGCGTGCACCTTCCGGTCAAGGCATATCCCACCAATTGGTTACGGACCAGAAAATCCATACGACAAGTTCCTTTGTCATCGTCACTCACCTCAGCCGGAGTATGAGCATGCCAGTCACCAAAATCGGCCACACTCTGATCTGGAGGGCAAACGTTGATTGGCAGGCTGGGGGTTTTGATCCTTACGGCCATTGGAAGATGCGCAAATGGTCTGTGCTTTCCAACAAGCGCAGCCGCAACGGTTGCAGCCTGTCGGCGAATTGGCTCGATGTAAAAGTAGCTCCGCCCATCGACCTCAACACAATCACCAATGGCGTAGATGTGCGGGTCGCTGGTGCGCATATTGTCCGCGTTCGCGACGATGCCGCGATTCACATTCAACCCCGCCCTTTTGGCCAAATCGGTGTTTGGCACCAGCCCCACCGCAGAGATCACCAAATCAGTGGTCAGTGACTCGCCATCGCTCAAGGTCCCGCGCAAGCGATTACCGTCTGTGTCCAGCGCCGCCAAGCTGACGCCGGGCAGAAATTCGGTACCGTGCTGACGCAGCGAAGCCAACAAGCGACGGGCGATGGGCAGTGGCGCCAACCGACCGAGCAACTGCTGCCCCAGATCGAGTAAAGTGACCCGGTGCCCCCCCGCATGAAGATCTTCGGCGAACTCGACCCCAATCAATCCCGCTCCGATCAAGGTGACGTGCTGGGGGCCTCTGGACAGTTTTTCTCGCATCTTGCGGTAGCTGGTCAAATCATTAACCCGCAGGATCTGGTCGGCTGCATCGCCTTCAAAGGTAAGGCGACGTTGTGAGGCACCCAGCGCCAGTACCAAATCGCCATAGGTTACTTTGCCCTTGGTCGTCATCAGCCGCTTGTCTTTGGGCTTGATGCCCAAAACGCGCGTGTTGGCCTGCAAGGTCACACCAAGCGCTTCTGCCTTGTCCGGCCCGGATTGTTCGATCAAGTCATCCGCAGTTCGGCCTTGCCCCATCGCCATGGATAGGGACGGTTTGGGATACACACAACCGTCGTCGGCGGTAATCAGTGTGATCGGTCGATCCGCATCCTGTGCACGAAGCTGCTCGGCGGCCGTCCAACCGGCAATGCCACTGCCGATGATGACTACGGCATCCTCGCCACCGACCTGACCCCGCGCACGACGTGGACGAGTCATCGAACCACTGGACGCTCGCTGCGCCGCGTATTCTTCCATCGTGACGAAATCTGCCTTGGTTACCCCGCACAACGGGCAGGACCAGTCCTCGGGGATGTCTTCGAAACGGGTGCCGGGGGCGATGCCACTGTCCGGATCGCCCTTGGTCTCATCGTATATCCACCCACATATCAGGCAGATCCAACGCGGTGTGTCGTCATTTATTGCCATGCACCCAACCTCTTATCCTGCTCGATTCGCTCAGAGAGCCGCCATGGCATCGATTTCTTTGCGGAGATGTTTGGTCGCTGGGGTCACGATAGCGACGAAATAGGCTTCGCGCAGCTTGCGCTGTGCGGGGGCGTCGTGCAGATAACCACTGGCTCCCGTGTGCAACATGGCGGAATTTGCCGCGCGCAAGGAGAGCTCGGACCCGAGCAGCCGCACCTCCAATACCGTACGCATAAACTCTGCATCCTTGTTAAAAATATCCTCACCCAAACTGGAGATAAGATCGCGTGCATCTTCCAGCTCCTCGCGCAGTTCGTCCGGGCGATCATCCAGATAGCAGTTCACATGGCCGAGCTTGGGCTCGACGTCTTCGCACAGTTTGATGCACCCTTCGACCAAACCGGTGGCCATGCCGGTTTGCAACAGCACGAAGCCAGCCTTTATCTTTTTGATGTAAGGGATCAGCGGATCGCCCAGAACATGGTTCCTGGGCACGAACACATCCTTAAAAGACAGCGCGTAAGTACCTGTGCCTTCCATGCCACAAAATTTGGCCAGTTGTTTCAACGTCACCCCGGCCCAGGAGGTGTTGACCATGGCCATCACATCGCGTGACTTATTGCCTCCAACCTTGAAGATGGAGCCGAACCAATGATCCGGGCCGAGATTCGACACCCACGGCAAGGTGCCATTGAGAATAAAACCATCTTCTGTTTCGACTGCAGAAAGCAGCAAGGGCTCAATACCGGCCAGATACTTCATGGGGTTGGAGAGTGCCGTGCCACCTAAAGCCTCACCGCGGGCAAGCTTAGGCAGGAGGGTTCGCTTGAGATAGTCGTTGTCGGACATTTCGACATACCATGCTGCGACATTCTGAGCCCAAACCATAAAGCCGGTAGACATGCACTCTTGGGAAACGATATCCATCGCCTTCAGGGCTGCATTGATATCAAATTCACCACGGCCATTCTGCGAGGCCAGATGCTGGCGAAAAACGCCGGCTTCACCCAAGGCGCGAAGAACTTCGGCCGGGTAATAGCCCTCATCAATCTTGACGGTCAACGGGGCAAGCTTATCGCGCACAATATCTCTTACCTGATTAAAGAGAAGTTCGCCCTCGGGGAAGCTCGATGGCGGATTTTTCAAATTCGCAGCTACGGCAGTCATGGCATTCTCCTGGAATATATAAGCCGCATACCTGTGCATGCGGCGCAAGTCAGCGTTAGAGCACAGCGCAGTCGAGAGCGACCGGGCGCATCATGGTGTTGGCAACCGGTGACCATTTCTTGGCATGTTGCAACAGGGCGTCTTTTTCGGCCCCGCTCATCGGGTCGAGTGTTTCGATGTCGAACTTCACGCGTATGGCGGTAAAGCCCAGAGGCTTGTCGTCGTCCAGGTCGCCGGTACCCCAAACAGCCGTGACGTTGATGTCGCCTTCGATGTGAAGTTCGAGCTTGGTCAGCTTGATGCCGCGCGCCGTGGCATTGGCATGCACGCCAACCGCCAAACAAGCGCCCAATGCTGCCAACAGTGCCTCGGATGGATTCGGTGCGGTATCTTCACCTAACAGGTGAGGTGGTTCGTCCACAATGACCGGATCAAGGCCACGGATATAGGTCAGATTGCGGAATTGACCTTCGCAAACCGTTTTCGCTTTTAGCGTGACCACCGCGTTCGGGTTTGCTTTGCCTTTCTCGCCCAGTGCTGCCAAACCTTGCTTGTCGATTTCACGCAATGCCTGACGGACACAAGATGGCGCTACGGGTTCTAGAATAGGGGTGCTCATTGAAATTCTCCTGATCGTGGGTTTGTGGGGTCAAGTACGAAACACTTGTAATGTCCAACACAGCACACCCTATGCCAACCAAATTAAATGCTTTAAAAACATATTGTTGAGTTATTTTATTAAGTCTTCGAGGGTGATAAGCCATGATTGTCAGCTCCCAGTGTCCGACAATGTCATGAATAGATCGGACAATGTTGCCATTTGATGGGGCACTTGCCGAAAACGGGGCCGGGTAAGCAGACTCCGTGGAAAATGGTTGAATTGTGAAACAGGTTGCACGCAAGAAAATACCAAGCACAACGCTTTGTATTGGAAGCAAATTCCATAAACGTAAACACATAGCCAAGCAATTAACCGCGTGAACCAAGATTGCGTTCATCAACTTGGCAGGATTCTTGATGAGTATTCGTTCGAGTGCACCTGACGCGCTTTGATAACCACAGCAAACGGAGTGATCATTATGATGACCAAAGAAGCCCTGACCGCCTTGATTCTGGAAAAGAAAGCAGCCCTGTCCCTGAGCTGGGAAGCCATTGCAGCCGGCATTGGTCTGTCGCCCGTGTTTGCCGTGTCGGCTTGTCTCGGCATGAACAGCCTGAAGGAAGAACCCGCCCAGAAACTGTTGACACTGTTGGATCTGCCTGCCGAAACCAAAGCTGTGCTCATGGCATGCCCAACCAAGGTTTGGGACAAAGCCATCCCGACCGATCCGCTGATCTATCGCTTTTATGAAGTGATCGGCGTGTACGGCCCGACCATCAAATCGCTGATCCACGAAAAATTCGGTGACGGCATCATGAGCGCCATCGATTTTTCCATGCACATCGATAAGGAAGAAAACCCGGCGGGCGACCGCGTCGTCGTCACCATGAACGGCAAATTCCTGCCCTACAAATCCTGGTGAGCAAAACCGTTCTCACGCGTACAGGCCGGTACACTCATCGGCCTTTTAGTTTTTGCGTGAGCGAGCTGAGCTCGACAGTCCCAAGTAGCCTGTCTCCCTGACATGCATGATATGCCGCATATGTTCCTGAACTTGCGCCTTTCATTCGTTTGAATGGCATTGAGTCCGACCCCCTTGATTGCGCAGATCAAGTTAAGACTTTCACGGGAGCTTCAGCCTGGTGCAACTTTTCCAATATTTCTTTAGCTTTGGTTACCTTGGCTAAGATGGAATCAGGCGTTGCGGTCCAGTGACAGGGTTTTGGGTGTGCATTTCGATGTTCAAGATAGGCCAAAAAGGAAACGCGGGTGCCTGCCAGCTCTGTTCGTGGTCGCACGCACAAACGCTAACAGCCGGCGCGGTATGAACTTGCTTCCCCATCCGTACTAATGAAGTCGTATCAATCGATTCTGACTCCATTGATCCGCTCGTAAAATTGTTCAGTCGGTTCTGTTGACCATTGCCACGGCGACCGCTCCCGTTGCATCATTTGATGTGGCAGCGACAGCGGGCGCACCCCGACTGCGAGCACTCGAACATAAAAATCCAACGTAGGCCGTGAGTCCACATGATCGACAGCGAAACCGCCGCATTCATCCAGACCGGGGTCAGCATCAGCGTGGCGGCCTGTGGCCCGGATCACCTGCCGAGCATGAGCCGGGGTCTGGGTTGCCGGGCTTCGGATAATGGCAACGAGGTGCGTGTCTTCGTGAAGCGCTCGCAAGCAGCTGAGTTGATCGAGAACATCCGCTACAGCGCGCGGGTGGCCAGCGTGTTCAGTCTGCCCAGCACCAACCGCACTGTCCAATTGAAGGGGAGCGACGTCAGGGTGGAGGCTTTCGAGGCGGCCGACACCGCCGTCGTCGAGGAACACATCGTGCTCTTCCTCGAACAGGTGGTGCCGTTGGGCATTCCGGAGGGAATTGTCCGTGTGATTCTTGCTTACACGCTCGACGATCTGGTGACCGTAGTCTTCACACCTAGCGCGGCCTTTTCGCAGACGCCCGGACCCAAAGCCGGCAAGCCACTGGATTGACGCAACATGAGCGTGCGCATCGAAACCATCCGCGAATGTCTGGAAGGCGTGATTCCTGGCCAGATCGCCACCTGCGACTCGGAAGGTATGCCAAACCTGGCCTACCTGTCGCAGGTGCAATTCATCGACAACAAACACGTCGCGCTTTCCTACCAGTTTTTCAACTGCACCCGGCAAAACGTATTGGCCGGTTCGCCGGTTCGCCTGCTACTCACCGACCACCTGACCGGCGCGCAATACCGCCTTCGGCTAGAGTATTTGCGCACCGAAACCGCCGGCCCGCTATTCGAACAGATGAAAGCCAAGCTGGCCGGCATTGCTTCGCACGAAGGTATGAGCGATGTATTTCGCCTGTTGGGCTCGGATATTTATCGCATCCGCGACATCGAACACGTGCCCGGGCCGACCTTGGCGCCGCCAACGCCACCCGTGAACTACCTCACGGCGCTGCGACGCGCCACGCAACGCCTGTCTAGCTGTAGCAACTTGGAATCGCTGCTGGAAGCGGCGATGAATTCATTGGGCGAAGACTTTGGCATCGACCATGTCATGCTACTGATGCACGATCAGGCGTACAGTCGGCTGTATACACTGGCCAGCCGCGGCTACCCGGAATCCGGCATCGGCTCGGAAATTCCGATCGGCGCCGGTGTAATCGGCATTTGCGCCCGCGAAATCTCGCCGATCCGCATTGGCTTCATGACCAGCGAATACAGCTACGGTCGCACTGTACGTGACAGTATCGAAGCCGAGGGCAGGGGCGACGGTCTGGAAAGCGCCATCCCCTTGCCCGGCCTGCCAGAAGCCCGCAGCCAGATGGCGGTGCCAGTCGCCGTTTTTGGCCAGTTGCTCGGCGTGCTTTACGTGGAGAGCGTCGATGACCTGCATTTTGGCTACGACGACGAGGATGCGCTGGTCGCCTTCGCCGCCCAACTGGCGTTGTCCATTCATCACCATCAGCACGTGGCGGAGCAGACCGATGAGCTGTCATCCGAGACCGTCGAGGCGACACCGGCTGCCGGCCCGGCGCTGTCAGTGCGCCACTTCGCCACCAACGACAGCATTTTCATTGACGATGACTATCTGATCAAGGGCGTCGCCGGTGCGATCCTGTGGGCGCTGCTGACCGACTTCGTCGAACGGCGACGCACCGAGTTCACAAACAAGAGTTTGCGGGTGGACTCGCGCATCCGCCTGCCCGGTGTAAGCGATAACCTCGAAGCGCGCCTGGTGCTGCTGCAACGGCGCCTGGACGAACGTGCCGCAGGCATCCGCCTAGCCCGAACCGGTCGCGGACGCTTTTCGCTGACGGTCAATCGCCCCCTGCAGCTGGTTTCGGGCTAAGTTCCCGGCACGTTCTTGGGGCAATTCGGCCTCATTTCTTAAATCTTCATTCATCAATTCTTAAGAATTTCATAAGTAGATCTGCCGCATCTTGTCTGGATTTTCGGCTGACCTAGACTTGCCTCTCTCATCCAACAACAGGAGAAATTACCATGCCCACCCCCAAGCAAACCGCCCTGATCCTCACCATCATTGCTGGCAGCTTTGCTAGTTGGTCCGCGCAGGCCGACGGCACGCAAGCTGATGACACCACCGCCGCGCTCGTGAAGCGCGGCGCCTATCTCGTTAACTTCAGCGGCTGCGCCGATTGCCACACACCAACCAGGATGGGCCAGAATGGTCCGGAGAAGGACATGGCGCTCGGTCTCTCGGGTCATCCGCAAGCGCTGCATATGCCTTCGCCGCCGCCGTTGAACGGTGACTGGAACTGGGTCGGTTCGGCCAGCTTGACCGCCTTCAGCGGCCCTTGGGGCCAGACCTACGCCAGCAACCTAACACCCGACCGTGAGACCGGTATAGGCAACTGGAGCGCACAGAATTTCATCGCAGCGATGAAGAACGGCAAGCATATGGGCGTAGGTCGGCCAATCCTGCCGCCGATGCCCTGGCAAGGACTATCCCACTTGTCGGAAAAGGACTTGCATGCGATCTATGAATACCTGATGGCGCAGCCGCCAGTCAGGAACCGCGTGCCTGAATACGTGCCACCCGCCAGAACCACGGAAAAGTCCATGTGAATCTTAATGCGGCAACAGTGGCTTAGCGCTTATTTTCAACTTCAATGGGATGAAAAAGACGCATGCCCTTGCCGCTGGTGGTTTTTTCACGCAATCATTGGAGGCGGACTCAATACCAAATGCAACCTGTTGGCGCAGGTTGATATCCTGGTCGATATGATCACTGATGACCGCACGCAGGTGCTCGATTTCCTCATCCAGTGCCTTGAGTATGTTTGTTACCGATGCCAAGGCATCGCCAGTCAGTTGTTACGCGAAGACCCAAGAGATTCCTTGGAGAAATTTGCTTGATCTTGACGCTCATTGCCCGAATCATCCCCTGTGAATAAAGGCCTGTGTTTGTGCAGATCTGCCTAAATTTGGATGCGAAAAATATGAACAAGCAGCGAGTCCGTGTTTCAGGAGCCAAGTCCGAGGGACGCGGGCTTGATATCCCCTCATTTTGTGCCTGGGACGGGAACGACCTGGTTCTGAATATTCTTGGGTCGCCGGAATCAACGCGCGATGCCATCGGGAAGTCCAAGGGGAAACAGTTGAAGATCAGTGTTACAGCGGCCGCTGTGGCAGGCAAAGCAACTGACCACATGGTTAGATTCTTGGCTGGTGAGTTTGGTGTGCCAGTCACGCACATCACGGTGGTTTTTGGTCGCTATAACGTGAATAAGCAGCTGCGCATCAAAGATCCGGCAAGGTTGCCTTCAATAGTGGCGAAAGCGCTTGCAGTGGAATAAAGCGCTATGAGCGCCAGCCTGAAGGCAAATATGGCGCGATCCGCATGCTATCTGATTGGGCTTATGCGGTGTGCAATGCACCGTTCAAGGGCACTGGTTTCGCCTTATAACCGCCCAGTAGTGTGAAAAGGCGGGTGGTGTGGATTTTGCTTGAAAACCTTCGCAGGGCGCGATTGCTATCGACCTCGGGACGACCCGACCCACTGCTTGTCTGGACGACCAGGTAACTCACTTATTTAAGGGAGATTTACATGGCGCATACCC
>NZ_DAIESY010000169.1:0-8022 GCF_027346185.1 Halothiobacillus sp. | reverse complement strand
CCAACCATGGAGATTCGGAGTAAAAACCGGGCAAAGCTGCTTGGAAAGGTAGCCGTTTGTTGTGGAATTTGAGCCGGATTCGGCCACAGGCATGATTCAGTGGCAGAATTCATTGAAAATATCGGGTTATTCGAGCTGCCCCAATGTGTATGGAATGGTTTTAAGTTCGATCGAGGTTGAATTCGAAGCAGTCATCAGTGCCTATCTCCTGAACAAATAAATCTAAAAGTCGGCTCTGTAACAGCCATAGACAAAGCACAAGGTCGCCTATTGGTGTAGCAGATTTAAGAAAATACACCATGAAACCGTAGGTATTTACGATGAGGACGCTTTACCCGACAAATCCGATGCGACTTTAGCCAAGGCATCATGCATTGCTTGAACAATCAATCTGTCAGCCTCCGTCTGGTTTACACCCGGTACATCCCAATCGAATATCGCCCGATATTTTTCCACCAACGCCCGCATGTCGTGCAGCATTTGTGCCCGATGACGTTCAAGTTCAATGTCTTCGATGGCGCTCATGATCCTTACCCCGTATTTTCAGTGTCGATGGTTGAATAAACTAAATCAGTCCAGCAAACCGGCTTCTGCCCACATGACATTCTTATGCTCTTTGACGGCTGCTTTAAGCAAATCGATTAACGGCGCCGCGCGGGTGGACGGGCTGACACCATCGTATGCATCCGGTCCCTTCGTATGACTGACACCGACCGCGGCAGTCAATTTTTCGAGCGCCTGCGGCACATCGGCAGCCAGAATCGAACCCGGCACTGTCGCATCATGGCCCATCTTATCAATCATGGCTAACGCATCCGCTCGATGCATGGTGATATTCGGAAACACCTTGGTTGAAAACGTAATCATGCTGAAGCTCCTCTGCTTGTTGACGCTGGAAACCGGTCATTGAGCCTGTTGTTATTAGCACTCCTGTCTCGTTCTTATCCATGCCGCATCGGGTGACGCAGCATTTTCAGAAAACTGCAATGCGGTGCCGCCGTATAGTCTAAGCGTCGCTGGATGCTTACTTTGGTAACATCCGTCACAAATAACCCGGAGCTCGAAAACTGCCTCAACTCGCTATATGTGCGGCAGCAATTTCCTTCATTACCGGCAAATCCAGACCAAACCTTTCGGCCAGTTTCAGCGCCCGCTGCAAGCGAGCCGCCGCCGTACGACCCTGACAAGCATGTGCCGGATCGCCCTCGAATCCAGCCAACATGCCCTCGATCAGTGGCTCTGCTGCCAGCGGCAGTCCGACCAGTTTCTCCTGAAGCGCAATGACTTCAAGAGCCACGGCGCGTGCAAGCGGCTGATGTTCACGCCAGAGTGTTTCGACATCTCCGCCCATCTTGAGCCCGGCGATATTGGTGGTGAGAATGTAGACATTCTTGATGACCAACTCGTTTTGCATGGCAGCCAAATCGTCGATAATCCGCGCATTCAGACCAATCGCTGCAAGCGATTCGGCCATCAAACCGGCATTACGCCCCCAAACCGGGCTGGGCATGAGTTGTTTGACGAGTTTGCCCGGCTTTTTCTCGAACCAGATGGACATGACGGTCGGGTTGACGATCCCTGCCGATTGCCAGTCCTTGGGCAGCAGTTCGTTCTGGATCAGCACCAGTCGCTCGTGCCATTGTGCCGGGATTTGCGTGAGCAGATCCGGTAGGTCTTTTTCACCGACCGCCAGCACCAGCGCTTGCGCATCGGGCGATTGCGCCAGCACGCCGGAAAGTGATTGCCGACGGGTCAACGGAATGACCGGATGGCCGGTTTTCAGAAAGCCTGCGGCCAGTACCTGACCGATTTCGCCCATACCAACCAAAATCACGGACGGGGCAAGGCCAGAAGTATTCTGACTCATTACTTATTCTCCTTTTGGATCAGATGGTAAGCATGTTTGGCCGCCACTGAACCACACCGTCGGCATACAGTTGCTGCAACAGTTCGGCCGCAGCCGGTAGCTCGGTGACGGCCAGCAGTTCGGCGGCATCATAAAAAACCTGGGCCACAAGCAAGCGCGCTAAAGGCAGGGTTTGCGCATTGAGCACCATGCCTTGACCATCTACGGCCAGTGTTCCGCCAGCCGAATCGGACTCATCTTCCACCAGCAGCATTCGCGCAGCCGGTGTGCGCATCAGGGTGTCGCCGCTATGGGCGATTTCATCACGCAGGGCCTTCGCGTCCAATGGCTCGTTTTGTGGATAAAAACTGGCGTGATCCAGCGGGCGCTCGGTGAGCGTTTCGGCGATGAATCGATCCAGCACGGCATCATCCTGATCCAGTACCGATTGCAAGATCGCGCGCAATTTGGCACGAGACGAGGCGTTCAATGCGCCGGGATTCGCCGGTGCCTGCAAATCGGGATCACCGTAACGGGCCGTTTGATCCATCTGGGTGATCAGCCGATCGGTCACGCCCGCCGCCAACTCGTGCAGCAAGGGCGCACGGAACCCGATTGAAAACGTCATGCAGTGGTCGACCGCTACGCCGTGATGCGGCACACCGGGCGGCAAATAGAGCATGTCGCCCGGTTCCAGCACCCATTCTTCGGTCGGATCGAATTCTTGCAGCAGACGGATATCCAGATCCGGTACGAAATCACTATGTTTCGGCGGATATTCGATCATCCACTTGCGCCGCCCCATACCCTGCAACAGGAACACATCATATTCATCGATATGCGCCCCGACCGAACCACCGGGCGGTGCGTAGGAAATCATCAGGTCGTCGATCCGCCAATCCGGTACGAAGCGGAATTGCTCAACCAGGGTCATCATGTCAGGAATCAGCTTTTCGCAATCGGTAATCAGCAACGAGTAACCGTCTTCGGGCAGGCTGGTGAAATCCTCTTCCACGAAAGGGCCGTGTCGCAACGTCCAGGGCCGCGTGCCTGCCGATTCGAGAATCAAACGCGCGGGCACGTCTTCCTCACAGGCCAGACCGGCCAGCTCCTCTGGCGATAGTGGCGACTCGAAGCCGGGCACCGCCTGACGGATCAACACCGGTTTTTTCTGCCAGTAATCACGCAGAAAATCAGCCACGGACAAGCTACCCAGCACCTGCGAAATTGCCATAAATCCACCTTCCAAAAATAGGGCCACCAATAGTAACACTTGGGTAACAGCCACCCCATTCCACAACGCCATAAACTACGAATTCGGTTATGCTATGAAAACATAACGCTCGCCCATTGCTCCGCGAACCATGGACTCAAGGAAGTCATCATGCCGAAGAAATCCCGCCTCGACCGCCTACCAGGCGACGCCTACAGCGAACAGATTCACGCCCGGTTCTGGCTGATCAGCGCCGATCAGAAGGGCTATCTTGGCGTCGGAAAAGTCCGGCTGATGGAACTCATCGACGAACTGGGTTCAATCAGTCAGGCCGCCAAGACACTGGGCATGTCGTACAAGCGCGCATGGTCGCTGATCGAGGAAGTCAACAAGATCGGTAGCCTGCCGTACGTGACCAAAGAAGTCGGTGGTGCGGGCGGCGGCCATGCCACCCTGACCGAAGCAGGTCGCAAAGCCATCGCCCAATACCGTGCACTGGAAGCGGACTTCCGGCAATTCATTGAGCAGCGCAAGCAAAAAATTCAACTGTGATGCCACCCTCTTCGCCAGCAGCCATGACAAGCAATTCAACGATCCGCGAACGGGCCTACCACTGGCTGATGACAGCCGATCCGGGGCAGAAATCAGCAGGCGCGGCCAACTTGTATCGACAGGCACTCATGACGGACGATGCCGTCATCCCACGCCCGCCCGAACAGGCCATTGTTCGCGTGGAAGACCCAGGCCGCCCTGCCCTTCCCGAGCTGATGCCGCCGCGCGATCTGCCGAGACGGATCACCCACACCCAGGAAGGGCGCAACACAATGGCCCACGCCTTTGCTCATATCGAATTCAATGCCATCAATATCGCGCTGGATGCGGTCTACCGCTTCGACGACATGCCTGCGGCTTACTATCGTGACTGGTTGCGAGTCGCGTCTGAAGAAGGCAAGCACTTCCTGCTACTGGCCGACTACCTCGCACAACACGGCAGCAGCTACGGTGATTTTCCCGCACACAACAGCCTGTGGGAAACCGTCTGCGCCACCGATCACGATGTCATGGTGCGCATGGCGCTGGTGCCCCGCGTACTCGAAGCCCGCGGACTCGACGTCACTCCGGCCATCGCCGATAAATTGCGCTTGGTGGGCGATCAGGCACTCGTCGATATTCTCGGGGTGATTTATACGGACGAAATCGGCCATGTCGAAATCGGCACCCGCTGGTTCCGCCACTGCGCCGAACAACGCCAACTCGATCCGCGCAGCACCTTTCGCGACTTGCTGGCTGAATACATGCACGGCCGGATTCGCGGCCCCTACGACGAACCGGGGCGCATGGCCGCCGGTTTCACCCGCGAAGAAATCGACGATCTTAAAGCCATGGAAGCGCAGACGCTGGTAAGGCTCGACAAGACACACGCCTGAATATTGCCCTGTACATTCTTCGTATTTCACAACCTTCCCAATTCAACTGCCCTAACAGGATGCTGAAAAACTCATCCATGAGTTTTTCAGCCCTGCCAAGTCCGGTACACGCCCGGACTTGGCAGCGATAAATCAATCACTTGCGTGATTGATTTTCGTGCGGGGCATCCATGCCCCGTGTTTTTTGCACCGCTCGCCGGATGCCCAAAAGACGCATTGCCGCCAAAACGGCTCGCTGATAGGATCAGCCGGCAAAATTACTCGAAAAAATGGAAACGGGGCACAGGTAAAACAGGTAAAAAATGATTAAAACCACATCCAAAGCATTGGTGGCTTGTGCCTTGATTCTCCTCGCGGGATGCGACAGCAGCGATTCGAACAACACAGGTCAGATTCAGATTGGCGCGCAGAATCTACAAGTCCGGACAGGCAACGTCCAGACTGTGCCCGTCCGGATTGCTGGAGGCAGCGGCATCGTTAACCAGAAAGTCAATCTGAGCGCTTTAGATCCGACTGTTGCACACATTGCACCGTCGACGTGCATCCTGTCTTCCGGATCGGAGCCCTGTTCGGTAACCGTCTTTGGCAAAACAACCGGAAACACCCGCATTCTGGCCGAAGCCGCCGGTTATTCCAGCGCAAGTACTTCCGTGACCGTTGGAGGGTCGGCCAATGTTTATGGTTCGATTTCCGTCGCAACAACAACGCGAACCTTCTACTCGGGTGCCCAGGTCGCCTACCCGTTCTCCATCACGGTACAACTGATTCCCGCAACAGGGATGAACAGTAAGAAGATTCCAAACGATAACCCGTTGACAGTCATGATGAACCAGCCCGCAGGCATTTTATTTGCCAACGGTGGCACACAGCAGTGCAACCTGACCACGGCTGCCCCCACCTGTACCATCAGTGGAACAATCGATGCCACAAAAGTGCCATCGAAAACCTCCTTCACAACGACCATCAGCCCCACCGGCTCTTGGGTCGCGGGCGTCAATGCCCCATTCGGCTCACAGGACGGTGTCACGATCAGCTGGAATGGCAATCCCAACCAATCGGCGGGCACCGTCCACGTCAGCTCTCAAAACAGCTCCGGCCAAATCTATCTGGGCATGAAGGCGCCATTGTTTGTGTATCTGGAGGGAGACACACTGCTCAAATCCGACTACTGGGTTACGGTTACCAGCGTCGATCCGAGTGCCTTGGTCTTCTATTCTTATCCGGATGGCTCGAACACCCCTGCCGACATGCAGACAACAAGTTCCGTTACCTGTGCATTGTCGTTAGACAACAGCAGTACCGCCGCGCATGCCAGCTCCGTGACCACCTGTGGATATGGCCTGCTGCCGTTAAAAGGCACAACCAATGGCCTTGATGCTGCACTTTCTGTTGCCGTGACAACCGTGCCGCCGACGTATGCCAATAACCAGCCGGGATTCCTTCTCGCTGTACCTTCCTATCAGAAGACAGTCAATCTCAAGTTGATCGACAACAGTGGCTCGACCGCAGGGCGGAACATCACGTTCACCAACGATTCACCGGATACGGTGCTGATCGCTGCCAACGCAGGCTCGGCGAATGCCTACACATCCCCCACCTCGGTGGCTGCCGGTGTAGATCCGACGAACCCAGCAAGAACCAAGGCGGGCGCGCAATCCTACTGCGGCCCCACCTCGGATGGTAAAAACGCCTGCCCGATCGGATCGACCTGTGTTCAGGGTGGTGCTGGTGTGGCAAAGGGGAAGACACCGTTCATGTGTTTCTGGGACAAACCCGCCTTCGCCAATGACACCGGCATACTTCAGCCGAGCACTTCGACCACCCTGTTCATTCCGCAATGGTCGGGCATCACAACCGGCCCTCAGCAGATTCAGTGGTCAGGTAATTACTACATCCAGAAATGTCCTGGCGGAACCTGCCCGAGCAGCTCCACGACGCCGGGCACCGGTCCGGCATATGCCGCGATCACACTCGCCGAAGTCACGTATCAGCACAATACGGTTGACTACTACGACGTCTCTATCATCAATGGCGCGAACTACGCCCTGGCATTTGGCCCGACAGAGGGACTGACAACCGCCAATAACTACTACTGCGGCACTCCGGGTGCGAGTTCCCCACCCATCGGCGTGTCTGCAACCCTGCCAAACAGTCCTTGGACTTTTGCACCGACCAGTTCGAACTTTCCCTCGGATCAATCGGCAGCTGTCAGCGACAGCCCTTCCTCATATTTTGCCGTCGTCGCACCGAGTACAACGACGCCGACATCATGCTCCGTACAATCAACGTGCACCACACTCGGCACCACTGACTCCGTATGCGGCTTGAACGCCAATAAACTCTTGAGTGGACAGTTCACCTTCGCACCAGCCGAACGGGTTTGCGGCAGGTTTGTTTCTTGGGCTACGGCGGATCAGATATGGGGATGGAATGGCAATGAAAATGCTAGCTACCTGAATCAGGCTCCATTCGATTTTGCCACGCCAAATACGATCGCCCCGGCATTCAACAATCAATCGACTATCTCGGTCGGCGACCTGCAGCTGTGCGTCAACAACAGCTTCAGCGGATACACGGACCCGGCACCGACCAATCAGCCTGCCGTCATGGCCTGCGGTGGCACCAACTGGACCGGAATCACGACGCCTTCGGTTATGTACACGACCGAAGGCACCGCCTGGGTTCCCTACGTGCTCCCGACCATCACCTGGTTGAAAAAGGCATGCCCGACCTGCTACACCTATCCCTTCGATGATATGTCTTCGACATTCACCTGTGAGAAGGACGTGATCAAGGACGGCAGCAACAACCTGAACTACACGATCCAGATTTCCAGCCCAACCAACACATTCAACTGATCGAGTAAGTGTTTTGTGCGGAAGACCGGGGCGCATGGCCGCCGGTTTCACCCGCTAAGAAATCGACCATCTCAAGGCCATGAAAGCGCAGACGCTGGCCCGACTTGGATAAGACACACGCCTGAATGCCCTCCGGCCCATAGCTCCCGTTCTTCCGTTGACATTCCCAACAAGATCAGGAAAATTTCACGTCTTGCCGGAATAGCTCAGTTGGTAGAGCAGCGCATTCGTAACGCGAAGGTCGTAGGTTCGATTCCTATTTCCGGCACAAAATTACCAATATAAACAACTGGTTAAAGGAATACCGCCAAATCGAAAATTGTTGTTTTTTGCAAAAAACCCTGTTTTGGGAAAATATTTGTCCCCAAATTTTCCCCAAATTCCCCCTGTTTCGCCCTCATTTTACTTGTCCCAAGATTTTCCCAAGTGTTTACACTTCGCATCAGCGCATGTGATTTTTCATTCCTGTCAATACGTGACCTCGCCCTCCCCCAGCCCCTCCCGCATGGCGGGCGGGGAGAGACACACCCCCGCCCCTCCCCCCCGCCCCGCCGATCGTAGTGTTCAATTTTCTTCTCTGCTTAGAGACTAAGTCCCATCTCCAGGGGCTTCTGCGCCTCCACCGCCCGCCCCTCCAGCTTCATCCACTGCTGCCGGTACTTGCCTAGGTCGGCGGCT
>NZ_DAIESY010000167.1:0-26700 GCF_027346185.1 Halothiobacillus sp. | reverse complement strand
CCAGTATGTCTTGCGGCGTGCGGCAGCCTTTCAGAAGCTCGTCGAGCAGGGCATCGGTCTTCTTCTGGGTAATGGTCATTGGTTCTCCTCCTTCTCGTTAGTCGCAGATAACCAGTTACACAGTTATTTGTACACCCTCGCCGAATGCGCTGCGATTATCTTGCCTACCTTCACGCCTCAAGATAGCTGCTGCAAGGCCCCACCTCAATCCGAATAAAACAGTCCAGATCCATGAAATGGTACCGTGTACAAATGGAAGCAGCGATTCTGCACGACGGATCGCTCCCTCAAGGCTCACTGGTTGCAAACCACACTGACGCCAGCTCAAGAGCCGTGGTGTATCCACGCCAATCCCTGCTGCTGCCATTGAATGAGCTTTTGGCGGTCTGTCTGGCAGTGCCACAACGGTGACTGCCGTCAAAATAAACAGGCGGCGGTCGTTGCGCTCGTTGTGGGCGGCGGAGATTTCGTCCTGAAGGAGCTTGATACGCTCTTGTTGCGTCGCGACTTCTCGAAAAATCATGGCCAGCTCTTCGGTGGCTCGCTGAAGATCGTCCCCGTCCTGGCAACGTGACTAATGCACCGTCCAAGTTTTGTTGACCGTTACAACCAGCACAGGTACGCTCAACTTACCCTTAACCTCAGTAAAAACACTCATAATTTCATGACATCCGTCGATATCCTCGGTTTTATTGCCACAGGCTTTACCACACTGTCTTTCTTGCCACAGGTTTGGCGAACATGGAAAACGCGTGATGTCAGCGGCATCTCGCTGCCCACCTACATCATCATCACCGTGGGGCTTGCCCTCTGGCTTGTGTATGGATGGATCAAAGGTGATGTTCCCATTATCGTTGCCAACTCGGCCATGGTGCTACTGACGGGGAGCATTACGGTTATGAAAATACGCTTTGGCCGCACCGGCATGGCATAAAACCAGAACCCATGCCTGCCCAAATTTTCATTCTCGGAAGCCTGATGCAAACCTTCTGCTGGTGGGTGGAGCGTATGCCTCGTGCAGGGGAGTCAATTCAGGCCAGTGCCCTGCGCCTTGAGCTTGGCGGCAAGGGTCTGAATGTCGCCGTGGGGATGGCGCGTCTGGGCGCACGCATTGAAGTGCTTCTAGGCTGTGGCAACGACCATGCAGGCGAAGCCGCCTTGAATCTGCTGCACAGCGAAGGAATCAGCACCCGGAATGTGCACCGCATGGAAAGCCCCTCGGGGCATGGTGCGGGGCTCATCACCCCAGATGGACAGAGTTTCATCAGCATTTTTCCTGGTGCAAACGCCTTGCTCGATGCAACACATATCGAGCAGGCTCGCGCTGATCTATGTTCCGCCAGCATGGTAAATGCACAATTTGAAACAGCCATGCCCGTGATTGTGTCGGCATTTGCCCTCGCCCATGCCCACGGTGTGCCGACCGTACTCAATCCATCGCCCTGGCAAGAACCGGATGCCGCCCTAAAACGCACCACGCACACCCTGATTGTCAATGAAACCGAGGCTGCGCAGCTCGCAAACCATCCTAGGAACGCACCACCGGCAGAGCCTGAAATCTGGGAGTGCGCCCTTGCCAGCATCTGGAGCGATTGGATAACCCTGCAACGTATCGTTATTACCTTGGGATCACGCGGCAGCCTAGCACTCGTCCGACCCGAGGCAGAGGCGGACAGCACATTCATCCATTCTCACGCCCCCATCATCACCTGCGTAGACAGCACCGGCGCAGGCGACGCATTCAGCTGCGGTTACCTCTGGGCCAGCCTGCAAAAACAGCCTCTTATCGAAGCGCTGCGCTGGGGTAACTACTGCGGAGCGCATGTTGCAGCAAAGCGTGGTGTGATCGAAGTCCTGCCCTCAGCGGATGATGCGTACACGTGGTTCAAAGCGTCAGCTTGAGCCGGTAGATATACGCATCACCGCGAAAACAGCCCTCGACGTACTCCACCAACGCCCGCCGTGCACCCTGCTGCGCTGTATAGGTTTTGCGCTTGAGCAACAGACAAGGTTGAGGCGACGCAAAGCCAAACACCCGCATTTCCTTGTCTGAACTCATTATGGCCTCAATGGACTGCTCAGCTTCACCAAGCCGCTCACCAAGATTCTGTTCAATCAGCCCATAAGCTGAGCCCTGCCCATCCCAATCAGCCAGCGCGGGCGCAAGGTGCAGTGCGTACCACGCATCTTCGCGCGTCATGGGTACGCCGTCCGCACAGCGCACCCGTACCAGATGCAAAAACTCAGCATTCGACGGCAAGCCGAACACTGAAGCCATCTTCCGATCCTGAACCACCTTAATTGCCTCGACACGGCTACTTGCCTCGCGCCCAAGTTCACGCATTTCTTGCGTAAAGCCCTTAAGCTGTCCCATCACCGGACTGACCTGAGGCACGGCTTGTACCACACTGCCTGAGCGTCCACGCCCGGCCAGCCGCCGCGCCTTGCGCAGTTCATCATAGGCGCGTTTCACTGTAACCCGGCTAACCCCAATAGATTCAGCCAGCTCGCGCTCGGAAGGCAGACTGACTCCGGCAGGAATATCGCCGGAAACAATCATGCGCTCCAACTGCAAAAACAATTGCTGCCAAAATGGCTCCGCCGACAGACGATCCAAACTTAAATCGTCAATCGCATATGACATCTTTCCATTCTCCTAAAAAATAGCTGTTGCAAAGTTTTCGTATCTCGACATCACGCCTACGCTTCAAGATAAATTCGAACCAAACATTAAATTAAGCCCTGCATCCACCAGCCGCTACCATGGTAGACCGCACCAATGCCATGCAGTTCAAAAACCTGCAGGATGTGCTGCGATTATCTTGCCTACCGGTACGCCTGAAGATAGCTGCTGCAAAGCATTCACCTAATTCGAAAAAAACAAAGTCCAAACAAAAAAATGGTATTGCATAATAGCTAAGTATATAATACCATTAAATCCGTAACAACTTCAGGCTTTGAGCCACATACCATTAAATTGCGCACGATTTCTTTTCGTCTTCCCACACAACATAAGGTCTTTGAGCATGAAACAACAGTCATTGCATTTAGCCAGCACCAGCCTGCTGCTGTCACTCACCTTAGGCTTAGCCGCGTGTGGAGGGGGCTGTGGATCCTCGCCTACACCAATCCCTACACCAATCCATAAACCAACCCCTAAACCAACCCCTAAACCGACACCAACCCCGACACCCGCCACGTACACCATTGGCGGGAGCGTTTCGGGTCTGGCCGCAGGCACTTGGGTCGTGTTGCTCAATAACGAGGGCGACAATCTGACGGTAAATGCCAATGGCAATTACACCTTTCTGACTGCCCTGGCCAGTGGGGAGGTGTATCACGTCACCATCGGGCAACAACCCACTGGTCAAACCTGTTCGGTCACGAGCGGCAGCGGCACCATCGCCAGCAGCAATATCACCAATGTGGCGGTGAGTTGTGTCAACAATGCACCACCACCGTCGGCAACCTATACGGTCGGCGGCAATGTCACCGGTCTCGCGACCGATCAATCGGTGACCGTGCAGGACAACAGTGGCGACACACTGGTAGTCACCGCCGATGGCCCCTTCACCTTTGCCACCGCCCTGGCCACCGGCGCAAGCTATGCAGTTACGGTATCTGCTCAGCCCGCCGGTCAAACCTGTTCGGTCACGAGCGGCAGCGGCACCATGGCCAGCAGCAATATCACCAATGTGGCGGTAAATTGCATTACGCACGGCCTCGTCAGCACCTTCGCCGGTTCCACCACAGCAGGCTCAGCCGATGGCACCGGCGCGGCCGCGAGTTTTAATTCCCCCGCAGGGGTCGCGACCGATGCCAGTGGCAATGTTTATGTGGCGGATTCGGCCAACAACGAGATTCGCAAGATCAGCCCGGCCGGTGTGGTGACGACGCTGGCGGGTTCCACCACAGCTGGCTCAGCCGATGGTACCGGCGCGGCCGCGAGTTTTAATTCCCCCGAAGGGGTCGCGACCGATGCCAGTGGCAATGTCTATGTGGCGGATGCGGTCAACCACGAGATTCGCAAGATCAGCCCGGCCGGCGTGGTCACCACCCTGGCGGGTTTCACCGCCCCAGGCTCTGCCGATGGTACCGGCGCGGCGGCCCGTTTTCATGGCCCCGCTGGGGTCGCCACCGATGCCAGTGGCAATGTCTATGTGGCGGATACGGGCAACCACGAGATTCGCAAGATCAGCCCGGCCGGCGTGGTGACGACACTGGCGGGTTCCACCACCGCTGGCTCAGCCGATGGTACCGGCGCGGCCGCGAGTTTTAATCACCCCTTAGGGGTCGCCACCGATGCCAGTGGCAATGTCTATGTGGGGGATTCGTACAACAACGAGATTCGCAAGATCAGCCCGGCCGGTGTGGTCACCACCCTGGCGGGTTCCACCGCCTTCGGCTCAGCCGATGGCAGCGGCGCGGCGGCCCGTTTTCATGGCCCCTTTGGGGGTCGTCACCGATGCCAGTGGCAATGTTTATGTGGCGGACTACGGCAACAACGAGATTCGCAAGATCACGCAGTAAGGCATTGGGTCAACGTGGATGGGGCAGGCGCACGGTAGCGATGCCCTGATGGCAATAGCACGAGTTGTTTCTTTTTTCGCTTTCACACACAGCATGGAGATAGCAGATGAACACATCACACACCACCCCATACCGCACACTAAACCCGTTGGCAGCCGCCTTGGCTGCCGCTCTGCTGCTTCCGGCCACCCCGGCGTGGCCGGGTTCGTTAGACGGCGGCAGCGCCACGGGCTTCAGCAGTGTTTCGGTTGGTCCAGGCAGCATAGCCAGCGGGGATAACAGCACGGCCAGCGGGGTCAACAGCTTTGCCAGCAGGGACAGCAGCACGGCCACCGGGGACAGCAGCACGGCCAGCGGGGCCAACAGCACGGCCAGCGGGGCCGGCAGCACGGCCACCGGGGCAGGCAGCATGGCCATAGTGGCCAACAGCACGGCCACCGGGGCAGGCAGCACGGCCAGTGGGGATTACAGCACGGCCACCGGGGCTAGCAGCACGGCCATAGGAGCCAACAGCACGGCCAGAGGCGACAGCAGCACGGCCAGCGGCGACAGCAGTACGGCCAGTGGCAATGGCGATATTGCCGTTGGCGCACTGGCACCCACTAACAACAGCACGAGCCAATCTTCGGGCAATATCGCCATCGGCGCCTCGACAGGTGTGGTTTCGGGCAGCTTTGATAATACCTCCACCACCGCCAATGGCGGCAATTCGATTGCCATTGGTACTGGTACGTAATCAACGGGCAATAACTCGGTCGCATTGGGCTCGGGCAGTGATGACGGCGGAGAAGCCAATGTGCTTAGCGTGGGCAATGGCACACAAAAACGCAAAATCATCTACGTGGCGCCCGGCACTCTGAGTTCGACCAGTACGGACGCCGTCAACGGTAGTCAGTTGGATGCCACAAACCAACAGGTTGCGACCAACGCCGCGGGTATTGCGACCAATACCGGCAATATTGCTGCCCACGAGGTTAGAATCAATGCACTTGTGAACGGCAAACTTGGTACCTGCATGGTAGTCAGCGGCGGCTTGCAATGTGGGGTTCAGGCCAAAGCAGAAGGCGCTAATGCCATCGCGCAGGGAAATGGAGCCACGGCGAACGGTGATGACACGTTGGCACTGGGCACCAATGCCCGCGCCAGTTACGCTGGCTCGGTCGCCATCGGTGCAGGTGCTCAGGCCAATGCCGACCCGACGACCGCGGTGGGCAACAACGCCATTGCCAACGGCAATAACTCGGTCGCATTGGGCGCAAACACCACGGCCAGTGGCAGCAATTCGGTGGCGCTCGGTCAAGGCTCGGTCGCCAATCGCGACAACAGTGTGAGCGTGGGTGATGCCGCGGTTGGCTTGACCCGCCAAATCACCCATGTCGCGCCCGGCACGCAAGGAACGGATGCGGTGAATCTCGATCAACTCAACGGTGCCAATGCCAATACGCTGAACGAGGCCGATTCCCGCGCCAACCGAGGCATTGCCTCGGCGGTCGCGCTTGCTGGCTCTGTACCGAGTTTCGGCACCTCGGGCAACAGTATGACAGCGGGGGCCGGTTCGTATGGCGGTCAGTCGGCGGTGGCGTTGCAATACGCCCATCGGTTCAATTATGGGGAAGCCCATCCCATCGTTGCCTCAATCGGCGCGGCCACTTCGACCGGCGGCTGCACAGCCGTGCACGGCAGCGTGAGCGTGGGCTGGTAAACATCGCTCACAACCAGATTCCCCCGATCGTTACCGGCACGATCGGGGGAATGGGCACAGGCGGTCACCGCATAGATTTTCTCGGAAAGTGGCTCTTGATATCCTCGAAAAAGAGGATATTCATCGTGGTAGCCCGCTATTTAGGAAATGAATGGGTATTGCATAATTGGTTGTTGTACCGAGCAGGAGTTAGGCGATGCCACATCCTTCCGCCACTTTGGTTCCCACGAATCATAAGCTTAGAAGTTTGAGCCAATCCGTCATAAGCTTAGAAGTTTGAGCCAATCCGTCAATCGATAGTTGAGTTAAATGCGGAATCAGCACATGTATGCGCCTTACTTGCTTTTCGCAAACCTTGGCACCATTGATGACAAAAACCCGCGTGATGACGACCATTGACGGGCTCCGCCACCTCAGGCTCAGCCGATAGTACCGGCTCGGCCACCCGTTTTAATAACCCCGCTAGGATAGCCACCGATGCCAGTGACAATGTTTTTGTAGCGGATGCGGACAACAACGAGATTCATAAGATCACGCCGTAGGGCCATGCTATGAGGCATTGGGTCGTCGTGGATGGGGCAGGCGCACGGCAGCGATGCCCCGATGACCAATAGCGCACCGGAGCAAGCGTCCACCGTCACCGAGGGTGATCGTAAGGCGGGATTTGCAGGATGCGCCCTAATGATCTGGCGTGCCATTTTGGGGGTGTATTTAGAAACGCCCCCATACTATGCAGAATACGCACAATACCCCCAATGCGGTAACTTTGCGTATAGGGGTACAGATTGTTACCCGGTCACAAGCCACAGAATGCGGGACCACTTTCACCACCCGCCGATGGTGTCGGTATTGCCGCCAGCCCGCCAACGCCCACGCCGATCCTACGGTTCATTCTACGGTAAGCCAATCTCTCATTTCGAGTGAGGGTAGGGGTATAACACCGCGCTCTTTTGTTGTAGCTCTGCGGGACAACCTAGCGCTTTTATTATGGCGCGTACTTAAAGAAACGTACAAAAATTAACGAATTAGAACCCATGAGAAACTTAGGTTTATTTGATTTAGTGGCGGAGGATCAGCCCGCCAACGTCGGTTATAAGCGATTGAATCTATAGGCTTTATTTTCGCAAGCCATTGATTCATCCAATCTACGCACCAAAAACGTTGTAACAGGCGGGCGCAAGGCGTATTATCTAGCTTTATTTTCTATGGTACGTAGGAAGGAGCTTAGAAAACATGCCCAGATTAGCCAAGGAACTGACCGCTATCGAGGTTAAACGCCTCACAGTGAACACGAATGCCGAAGGCGTACCGTATAACACCATGCACCGCGTCGGTGGCGTATCGGGGCTTATGCTCCAGATAACACCCAGCGGGGCTAAATCTTGGTTACTGCGCACCTACGTAGGTGAAAAGCGCCGAAGCATTGGGCTTGGTGGCTTCCCTGATGTATCACTAGCTGACGCCCGCACCAAAGCGCAAGCCGTTAAAGACCAGATCGAGCTAGGGCTAGACCCTATCGAAACCAAACGCGCCGCCCGGCGTGCCTTGATTGATTCGCAGCGGCAGACCATCACCTTTGAAGATGCCGCCCGCCGCTATATCGAGATGAAGGCCAAAGAGTTTAAGAACCCGCGCCAAGCCGAACAATGGACAAGCAGCCTGACCGCCTACGCCTTCCCGATCATTGGTGGCGTGCCCGTGCGAGATATTGAGCTGACCCATATCAAAGCCGTGCTAGACCCGATTTGGGAGCGCATCAACGAAACGGCAAACCGCGTGCGTGGGCGCATCGAAAATATTTTAGGTTGGGCAACGATTCACCAATACCGCACCGGCGAAAACCCCGCCCGCTGGACGAACTACCTAGACCAGATTTACGCCGCACCGGGCAAAATTCAGAAAGTGAAGCATCACGAGGCCATGCCGTTTGCTGACGTGCCCGCATTCATGGCCGAATTGCGCCAGCGTGACGGATTAGCCGCCCGTGCCCTTGAGTTTACGATTCTGACCGCCACCCGCACCAATGAAGGCGTTGGCGATAAGCGCATCCATAAGCCCGGCGCAACATGGGGCGAGATCGACACAGACAAGCGCCTCTGGACGATACCCGCCGAGCGCATGAAGGCAGGCCGTGCGCATCAAGTACCATTGTCTGACGCCGCCATGAAGGTTTTAGCCGGGCTTGCCCGTGGCGATGATGCCGCGCTGATATTCCCCGGCGCGGGTGGCGCGATTGCATCGAATAACTTTTTATCGAGCGTATTGAAGCGCATGGGGCAGCAAGTCACCGCGCACGGGTTTAGATCGAGCTTCAAAGATTGGGCGCGAAACCTGACCGCCTTTGATGATGAAGTTTCAGAGCTTGCCCTAGCGCATATCAGCAACGACCTGACCCGCGCCGCTTATGCCCGTGACGGTTTGATTGAGAAGCGCCGCCAACTGATGACCGATTGGGCGCACTACTGCGAACACGGGCAACAAACCAAAAGCAATGTAATCGCCATTGGGGAGCGCCGCGCATGAAGATCGAAACACAATCACCATTCTTGACGATCACCGAAGCCGCTAAGATTTTGCAACGATCAGAGCAGGACGTTTTAGACTTCGCCGCGTTTCATTCGCTTGGAGCCGGGGCGCTTATCTCGGGCGTTAACGCCACGCGCTATGAATGCCGCACGGACAACGGGCAAACCTTTTGCTATGCGGCAGACCCGCAAACAAGCCCGGCTAAAGGTTTTTTCAGGCTGAAGGCCGACGATTTGCAGCAAATTAGATCAGTCGGGAACGTTACCCCGCGCGTGCTATTCCCGCATGATTCGCACCCCGGCCAAAGCCTCGACGAGTGCGGATATTTCCTGATTGATTCGTGGGACGGCATTCCCTTGTCGATTGGAATAAATCAGCTATGGGTTTTTAGGCCGGAGCTGGCACGCTGGCAGGCTACCCAGCCGAAAGGCAGCCCGCGCGGCAGGAGAGCGGGTTCAGGCGCTGATTGGCAGGCGATTCAAAGGGAGCTAGACACCTTCGCGCACAAGATGCGCCTGCAGGGGCAGACTACCGCCAAGCCGGAAGTTATCAGCGCATACCTAAAATCGACACCCCGCGAATTAACGTATGGTTCAGTGAATCGGAGAACAAAAAAGACTTGGTAAAACAATTAGATGAGTTAGATATTAGCCCGCTTTGTGCGGGTTTTTTATTGCCCTAAATCGGACAAAAAAAGACATTAAATAGCCGCCGATTTTTCGCTTGTTTTTACTGACCCTGTACCAACTAGGAGCAAGCGAAATCATGCAACCACAAACAGTTTTTTTCTCTGACAAGGCACTGGCCGAAAGGTACCAAGTTACCCGGCAAACCATTTGGCGTTGGGTTCGTGAAAACCGACTAGCGAAGCCGGTCAAATTAGCGGCAGGCTCGACCCGCTGGACACAAGCGGCAGTCGAAAAATTCGAGGAGGCCGCAAAATGAAAAACGCCTCGACCCTTTCGAATCAAGACGTTAGCATGGCAGCTAACGAGAATCATAACAAAACTAGAGCAGAATTGCTAAACGATTTGCGCCGCCAAATTGATTGGCTGATGGGTGCCTATTGCGTGTTATTGGATGACCCCAAAGCCGAAAAGCAGGGGGGTTCACGATGAACACTCAAGACATATCGACAGCCAGCCAACGCGCCAGGCTTTTAACCGCTCTGAAATCGACCCCCGGCGGGATTACAACGATTCAGGCACGCCGTGATTTAAATGTCATGCAGCCAGCGCCGCGCATCAAAGAGCTACGCGAACGGGGCTGTCAAATCGCAACAATTCGCGAAACCCAAACAGATGACCAAGGCCGCAAGCACCCACGATGCGCCCGGTATGTTTATCTCGGGGGTGGCGTATGACCGCTCGATTCTTATTTGCAGAAAATCACAGCCAGACAAGCGGGTTTAGTCATATTTCAGTGAACGACCTCGCAAGCATGGCTAAAACGCCTCGCATTGGAGCGAAGGCAACCGCGCCCGTTTTTGCGCCGCATGACGGCCAAGGGAAAACCAAGCAGGACGCCGAACAAGCCCAATTTAGCGCCCTGATTTTGGATTTTGACGAGGGCAACCTATCAGCCACAGCATTAAAGATGATTCTTGCTGATGCGGGCGGTTATTTGGCGTTTACATCATCCAGTCACCAGCAGCCCAAGGGCGCCGAGCCGCCAGCTGGTCGCTGGAAGGCTGTTATTCCATTTAGCCGGGCTGTTTTTGCCGAGCAATACGCGCCCTTGGCACTTGGCGCCGCTCTGAAATTCAAAACAGACCCAGCACAAGCCCGGCTGAATCAAATTTGTTATGTACCGAATAAGGTTGACGAATCAGCGCCTTATGAAGTGATCGACCGCACAGACCGCCCGGCAATCGACCCAGAAAGCAGCCCGTTTGCTAAAGAGTGTCTCGCAGCCTTTGAGGCTCACCAAGCCAAGCAAGAAGCCACGGCAAGGGCAGCGCCAATCAATCAGCGGCGCAATGGCGATTTTAGCCGAGCTGGTAGCGTTATCGACCTAACAAATTCCGCCTATCAAGTGCGCGATATTCTGACCGGGGCGGGCTACACACAGCGCGGCAAAAAGTTTATAGCACCGGGCAGCACAACGGGCATTGCGGGCGTGCATATCTTGACCGGCGACGATTCCAAGGAGCGCGTTTACTCGCACCACAGCCAAGCCAGCGACCCATTAGCAGACGGTACCGCACACGATGCCTTTGATTTGTTGCTAATCCTGCGATTCGGTGGCGACATGGCCGAGGCCGTCCGAACGCTATCACAGGAGCTTGACCAAGAAGGCCAAAAGCAGCGCCAGCGCGACTACATGCGGGAGCAAGCCGACACGCGAGGCCAGATAGCCGCCTTTGAGCTGACGCGCTCACAAGAGGCACAAGCCCGGCTAAACGAGGACTCACAGCCTTTCGACCTAGGGCGGTTCTCACTAAATGGCAGCGCCGAATCAATGCGCCAGAAAATGCTAGAAGAGGTTTTTATTATGGGTGAAATTGCGATTTTAGGGCAGCTAACAGCGATTTATGCAAAGCCAAACACAGGTAAAACACTAATCACGATTAGCTTAATTATCGAGGCCATTAAATCGGGCAGGATTAATGCGGGCGATGTTTTTTATGTAAATGCAGATGACACATTCCGGGGGCTAGTTTCAAAACTTGAATTAGCCGAGCTTTACGGGTTCAACATGCTGGCACCGGGTGAAAATGGTTTTAATACTAAACATTTTGCCGAGTATCTAAAGCTAATGGCACGGCAAGGAACCGCCAGCGGGAAAATCATTGTTTTGGACACCTTGAAAAAATTTACCGATCTCATGGATAAAACAAACGCATCTGAATTTATGACCACAGCGCGGGCATTTACTCAGGCGGGAGGCAGCATGGTTTTATTAGCGCACACAAACAAAAACAGGGATGCCGAGGGCAAGGTTATCGCGGGTGGCACTTCAGACATTATCGATGATGCGGATTGCGTCTATTTGCTGGACGAGATCGGCATGATCCCCGGCCAGAAAACGGTTCTATTTGAAAACCTAAAAGCGCGGGGGGATGTTGCCAAGAAAGCTGCCTACAGTTATAGCGTAGAGCGTGGGTTAAGTTACCGCCAGCTAGTCGATTCAGTCGAATCACTTGACGACCAAACCGTGCAAAAGGCCGCACAAGAGCGTGACCAGCAGGAAGCCCGGCTAAGAGATCAGCCAGCGATTGAAGCCCTTTCCGAGGCGATACGATTAGGTTTTGTTAGCCGAACTGTTTTGCTAGATGAGGCAAAAAACCATTGTGGGCTATCGAGGCCAAGACTTGCGAAGGTACTGGACGCCTACGAAGGCGGGGCGCTCGAACCGGGCAAACAGTGGCGCATGAAGCGCGGGGCAGACAATCGCCACATTTACGAGCTTCATTACGGGCAAATTCTAGAAAAAACCGAGTAATACCCCCCCCTGTCTAAAAAACCGAAAAACCGGAGAAACCGAACAAACCGCGTCAGAATAAGGTTTCTTTGGTTTTGTTGGTTTCTCTGGTTTCTTTGGTTTTATTGGTTTCTTTATATTTTTTGGTTTTAGAGGGGGGGGTAGAGCCACAAAAAACAGCCCGGCTAAAAATGACTTAACACTTTGAGGGTTTTTATGAAGAAAATCAGATTTAACGTAGGCGATTCGTTCCAGTGCAAGGCTTTTATTAAAAGATCAGCGCAAGGGAAAATGCGCCGATTAGAGATCGTTTGGGCACCCGCGCCGCCTAATCGCCAGCTGACCGAAAAAGAGAGCGCGGATTATCAGCGGGGGCTTTCAATCATAATCGCAGCAAACCGTTTATAATCAATTTTAAGGAGATAACCAAGCAAGAGAATAACGAAGCCCTATAGACCGGCTAAAATGACCTAAAACTGATTTTAATTGATTGGAGTTAATAAATGACCACCGCACCACCAAACGCTCGAGACATGACCCCAGCCGAATTTAGAAAAGCGCTTATTCAAGTTGCGTTTGAAGACCAAGCGAGACTTGCTAAACAGTCAGAAAACGCAAGCCTGAAAATAATCCACGCCCGATATGGCAAACCCCAAACGGAGAAAAAATAATGACTACCTTGGCAGCTACTTTTGAAACTTTGAATAAAAAACGCATGGCCTTGATTCATGAAGCCGCAGCTACCGGCCAAGCAATTGACCCGGAGAAAATCGCAGAGATTCAAGCCCAGATTCAGGCAGCCCAGCAAGCCCAAGACCTCGAAAATGAGATTCGAGCAGCCAAGGCCAGCATTGAAGCCGAAAAGCGCAAAACGAGCAACGCCGAGCATCTGGCAGAATTGGTTCAAACCGTTGAATTAAAAGCTGAAATCGCCGATAAGTTAGCGCAAGAGATTGAAACAGACCTTGCCAGCCTTCGCGCCAAGATCGGCACTTGGCAGGCCGCTTGCGGTGAGGTCTATGCAGCCAATGGAAACGTTCACCACTTTGCATCACAAACAGCCCAGCGAATCACGCAAAAAGGCGTGCCTAATCAAGACCTTGAGATCGTTTTGATGCGCAAGAGCGATCAATTCAAAAGGCCGCTAAATTCTGTAGGGCGTACCTTCACGCATCAAGTGCGGTAACAAAAAACAGGGTGCACGGCAACGGGTACCCCGTCACAAAGAGGACTAACCATGAAAGAGCAGCGAAATAAACCATCATCATTCGAAACCGAGCTTCAGGCAATCGACAAGCGCCTTGATTGGATTGAGGCCATTTTGCGGGAGGTGGCAGAGGATCGGCTACGCAACCAAGGGGAACTGACCGATGAGCACAGCTCTTGATTCTCAAGTAAAAAGCAAAGGCCGCTGGAAGAAAGGAGAATCGGGCAATCCAGGAGGCAGACCCAGCCTTGGGAAGACGGAACTACGCCAGCAGATCGACCAAGGCGCGCCGGAAGTCTTGAAAATCGTCATGCAGGCCGCACTTGATGGCGATATGGCGGCATGTAGGATGATTTTAGATAGAACAGTCCCACCGTTAAAACCACGCGCACAGCCCTTGCAGCTGGCACAGCCAGAAGATCGTTCACCGCAGGGATTAGCCAAGGCGCTTATTGACGGCGCGATGAGTGGGTTAGTCGACGTTCGCGATGCAGCCGTTCTCCTGAACGCAATCGCACAGTTCAGCCGATTGGACGAGCCAGAAAACGACCATATAGCCGCCTTTGAGACATTACCGTATGACGGGGTCTAATCAGACCACACCAAGCCCGGCCAAGCGTCGGGTTTTTTATTGCCTCGACCACTCGACGATCCGCCGACCCCCCCTCAATTTTCGGCATTGATAGCCGCTATCTATCAAAAACACGATGGCACGATTAATGCAAATAAATAGCAAGGATCATGCCTGATAGATTTTTACTATCAATCATGGATGGCCCGATTCTGCGAAGCCCTTGCGCGACGGCATTTGGCACGTCGGGGCGCGATGCGCAACGAGAACCGCAACACGCGCCACCCAGCCCGGCTAAAAAATGCCGGGTTTTTTGCCGGTTAGTAGCACCTTGGAACAATCAAGCGTTTTTACTATGGAGCGTATTAAGAAACGTACCAAAAAAGGCCAATAAAAAAACCTATGCAAAACATAGGCTTATTTGATTTTGTGGCGGAGGATCAGGGATTCGAACCCTGGAAGGGGATAAACCCTTGCCGGTTTTCAAGACCGGTGCATTCAACCGCTCTGCCAACCCTCCGCGAAGGGTGCGAATTCTGTATAAATGTCGACTGGATGTCAATTTTTTTCTTCTTCGGGCAACAAACAAAGGCCAACGCCTCATGTCAATACAATCACCCGGGACTCTACGATTAGATGCGAACATGAGTGTTGTTTTTTGGATACTGGTCCATGATCATTCTCCTAAGAGCAAAAAAATACTTTATGGTAGATTGTTCAGGTGACTTTATTGTTATTGATCACGTGGTTTTTTGATGTTTTTGATCGAGGTGTTTCTCATGCGTGCTTTAGTGGCTGTTTCTATGGGTATTTTGGCATTATCTTTGTCAGCGTGCAGTTCCACGCCGACTAAGCCGGCTGGTGCCGGTCAAGCTGGCGCAACGGGTGCTGAAACTTCTGGCGTGAGCGGTTCGGGAACGGACGAATCTGTGCTGTATTCAAACGCGCCCAAAGGTGAGGCAGCAACGGTGTACTTCGGTTTCGATAAGTACAATGTTGATCCTTCTTATCGTCCGATGCTGCAGCAGAATGGCGATTTCCTGAAGGAAAATACGCAGCGTCATGTTTTGGTTGAAGGCAATACCGATAACCGTGGCAGCCGTGAATACAATATCGCGCTGGGCGAGAAGCGTGCTATAGCGGTGCGTGACATTCTGCTTGCCGATGGTGTTGCTCCTGCTCAGGTGGACGTAGTTAGCTACGGCGAAGAGCGTCCGGCTGTTGAAGGCAACAACGAAGCTGCCTGGGCGAAAAACCGCCGCGCTGATCTGGCTTACGGCAAGTAAGTGATCCGTTCCGTCGTTTGACGGACTGAGGTTTGAGAAGAGCCACCTTTTAAGGTGGCTTTTTTGTGCCCGCTTGGATTGGAGGTTGTGCCTTAACAGGATGCTGAAAAACTCATCCTTGAGTTTTTCAGCCCTAACGAATCCGGTACACGCCCGTATTCGTTAGCGATAAATCAATCACTTACGTGATTGATTTGCGCGCAGGACGTCCATCTCCCGCAATAACAGTTTGCTGAAATGAGTTTTTCAGCAGCCTGTTAACGGGATTCGATGGCTTGTTTGATGGGCGCGTAGATAATCTGGCTCAATTCGGTGAATAGGGCTTTGGAAAAGCTGTGGCCGTTCATGAGTGTCGGGAAGTCTGGCCAGATACGGGCGAGTGCCGGGCTGTTCGTGACTTCTCCCGGAACCTTCATATTGCCTTCGTAGCATTCTCTGGCTTTTTTCAGCGCGGAGTCTGTATTTTCCGGAGTCATTTCTTGTGCCAGCAAGCAGAACGCGGTTTTGCAGACTAGCGGGGAGGGGGCCTGCACGGCGTCAAACCAGGCGTCGAGCAGGGTCAGTAGATGTTGTTTTGCCATTTCAGTTTCGATGGGTGTGAAGTACAAGGTGCCCGTTTCGCCGATTAGATAGGTTTCGACCGATCCATGCGTAAGCTGGGCGAGCAGATGAGCCGGCCACTGGGCAACGCATTTGTGCCACTGGATATCTTCTCCCTTGTGGAGCGCACCTTCGATGAAAATAAGTCGCGCTTTGGTGTCATTCTGAATCGATGATTCTGATGAGAACACGTCTACTACCGATGCTTCGAGCCGGATGCCGCAATCACTTTCGATGCGCTGCACGGCTGGTGCAGCTGCGGTTTGCTGGAATCGCAGGTTTAATTCAAGCCAGCGTTGCCATTGGTCGATCAACGGCAGAAGTTCGCTTTGCTCGAATGCGGGGCTGACAATGGGCAATCGCCCGCTGAGTCGTGCCTGACGATATTGCGTCGAGATGAGCGCGCTGATGTGTTCGATCGTGGGTGTCGTCATTTGGCTTGTTGTGTGCGCTTGTGTAGCGAGTTGGTGACGCACGCGGTCGTTGATCTCTTTTTTGAGTTGCCAGCGTTGCAGGCCATCCAATTCGAAAGGTTCGTGATCTTCCAGTTCGGTCGCGGTGGGTCTTAGATAGACGCCAAACCGGTTTGTGAGCAACGTTTGTGCAGGCGTACGCAGAAAATCGCTTAATGCATTCAGAGTAAGGGGCTCTTCGGGCAGCCAGATTGGTAGCTCGGTCTTTGGAGTATCTTGAGCGTTGTCGTGCACGGCTCGCCAGTCATTGGCATAGGTGAACAGATCCGAGTTATCTGCCGAAAAATAACGGCGGCTGAAGGGGTGTAGCGGATGTTCGGTAGTCTGAATCTCGCTGCAGGAATGGGGCTCTGGCACTGCCCAGAATTGATCGAGATAGTCGCGCAGCTGGCTGACGAGCACGGAAGCCGGGCGAATCTTGTTGTTGTTGATGTTGCGACCGACCCAGCTGATCGATAACCGCTCCCTTGCGGCCAGCAAGGCTTCGAGGAATAGGTAGCGGTCGTCCTCGCGCCGGGCGCGATCGCCCGGGCGGTAGCGGCCGTTCATGAGATCGAAATCGTTAGGTGTCTGGCGCCGTGGATAGTTCGCGTCGTCCATGCCCAGAAGGTAGATGTGCCGATAGGGAATGGCGCGCATCGGCATCAGGGTGGCGAAATTGACGCCGCCGACAATGAACCGTTGATGCAGGCGGTGTGGCTCAAGGCGATTGAGCCAAGCATGCCGAACGGTTTCGATGTCGATTGCATTTTCGAATCCAGCCGCGATGCAGTCGGCCAGCCATAGATCGAGCTCGTTGTGCAGGCGCGCCAGCGTATCCATTTCAATCTGGATTTCGGGTGAATCCTGATGATTTTGGGTATCAGAGATAGAGAAAAAATTGGCCATCAGTCGGCGTAAGTGCACAACCCATTCTGTTGGCGTGTATTTTTCGGTCAGGCGGTGGGTGTACTTGTCGAGTTGCTCGACCAATTGTGCCAGTTTGCCGACCAGCTCCGCGCCGGTGCCATCCATGACGGGGTGGGGTTCTATTCCTTCCCATATCGCGTTTTCGTCACCACTCAAATAGCCGAGTAGGAGCCGATTCAGTCCGAATGCCCAGGTGTTCTGCTCCATCCCCGGTGGCACGCCAAACGCTTCACGATGCCGGGCATCCAGCCCCCAGCGAATGCCTGCCGAATCGATCCAGTCATGCAGGGTGGGTAAATCCGTTTCTGCAATTCCGAACCGGGCAAGCAGCAGAGGGCTGCCCAGCAGATCGAGCAGTTCGCTTCGAAGTAAGCGTGACGTCGGCAGGTTCAGTATCTGTTCGAGTGCATTGATCAGAGCGACCTGACCCGAAGCCGCCTGATCCGCAATGCTGAAGGGTATGTGTTGCGGATCATCACGGCCGAATCGCCCGAAAATGGCGGAAATGGCCGGAGCGTACAGGCTCATGTCCGGCACCATCACGATGATGTCCGTCGGTTTGAGCGACGTATCGGCTTCGAATGCCGCGAGTAACTGGTCGTGCAGAATCTCGACTTCACGCAATGGGCTGTGCGCGATGTGAAATCGCAGTGAGTGATCCTGACCAGGTTCCAGGCGACGATTCAGTGCGCGGAGTTCATCCGGGGTGCGTAGCTTGAGGATGTCATCCTGAATGAGCGTCAGCAGTGAGGATTTTGCCGAGTCGCCAACCGGTGATTCGAAGGGCGTGAGTGTCAATGGGTTGGCGGCGAGCTGAGCATTTTCCTCGAATTGATCCAAAAGGCGCATCAGATCGCGCCCCTGTCGCCCCCAGGCGGCCAGCAGAGGGTGCGCGTGTGCGGTTTGATCCGGTGTGGGTTTGCAGGGCCTCTGGTCTTGGTAGCGTTGTGCGAACAACTGGTGTCCGTCGATGATGTCGCTCCAATAATATTCACAGGGATTCAGGAAGCAGACAATCACCTGTGACCAGCGCGATGCGACCGCAAGAACGTCCAGAACCTGTGGCGCAATCGACGACAGTCCAAACACGACAATCCGCCGGGGCAGGCCTTCCGGGCGCGCCTTTTGTTCCAATGCGGCTTTTCGGAAAGCGGCGTGGAGGTCTGCGCGTCCTGCCGCGAATTCGATGCTGCCTCGGGCGTCCTGTTGTTCGCGAATGTCTGCCAGCAAAGCGCGCCACAGCGGCGGCTGCCAGCGTTGTTCGTCTGGTAGGCGTGTTTCGTGCGCGGGGAGGTCATCATGGCCTTCCTGCCAGTGGCGCAGCCAATCCGCACGGTACACCTGATACTGGTCGAACTGATCGGCAACGCGCAGTGCCAATTGAAACAGGCGACGGTCATCGGGCCGCTGATCGGTGACTATGTAGTGGCGCAACGGTAGGAAGGAGGGCGTATCGATGAGATTCGGGAGTAACCGCATCAGGCGCCATACCAGCTTGTCCTTATCCAGTGGCGCTTCGGTTGGGACGTAGTCGGTACCCAGTACCGCTCGATAACATTGCCATTGCAAGCGGGCAGGAAGGATCATTTCGATGCCGGTCGCTATGCCCAATCCGCCATCTTGAGCAGCGCGTGGGCGAGCCAAGCCGAGGCGCAGCCATTGAGCCATGCCATTGCTCTGCACCAGAAAGGTTTCGTTCTCCAGCGGGGCCAGCGGATGCCTTTTGAGCCAGTCGATCAGTACCTGCTGCAACAGTTCCAGCCGGTTGCCCTGCATCAGCAGGAAACCGGGGGTAATCTCATCCGTAATGAGTGTGGCCGATGGGGGCATGGCATACCGCGGGTGAACGACAAAGGGGTATTCTAACCTGTCGCCTCAGTCTGTGCCGCGCACCTCGTCCGTGAGTTATTCCGTTTTAGGGAAGGTCTGCACAAATGCAGACCTTCCCGTGCAGGGCATGGATGCCCTGCCGCACAATGACGTAAGTCATTGAATTGCGGCACTCGTGCCGGGCGTGCACCGACACGAGTGCTTCTGCACGAAGCCATGGATGGATTCGTGCAGAGATTCCTTAGAAATCCGGTTGCGGCGGGGCTGAGAATACCGCGCAGTTCCCACCTGCGCGTTTGGCCTGATACATGGCCGAGTCGGCGGCGCACATCAGGGCATTCTGATTGCGTGTTTCCTTCGGATGAATCTCGCAGACGCCGATGCTGCCGGAAATGCGTACATATTCGCCATCTCGCCCAATGCGCAGATAAAGCGCCTGCGATAAACGGCGAACGATATCCTGAAGATCTTTTAAGTGTCGTGCCGACTCGATCAGTATGGCGATTTCATCACCGCCCAAACGGGCAATCTTGTCTTCGCGGTGCAAGGCTTCCGCCAGCCGGCTGCTGATTTCCATCAGCAGGCGGTCGCCGAATTCGTGACCCAGTGTGTCGTTGACGGTCTTGAAGTGATCGATGTCGATGATGGCCAATGCCACGTGCCGATCCCCATCCTGAGCACGGAGTATCGCCTGATCCAGTAACGGATAAAAACCGGCGCGATTCGGCAAGCCGGTGAGTGGATCACTGTGCGCCAACCGGTTGAGATGCTGCTCGATCTTGTCGCGATACAGGGCGGTCCCGATGAAATCGCCGAAGAGTGTCGCCAGGCTGAGTTGGCGCATGGACAGTGGTTGCGCGACGGGTTTGAACCACGACAGTGCAAGCACTGCTTCAATTTGGTCGCTAATGCGAATGGGAATACTCAGGCTGGCCTTCAAGCCGGATTCGACAAAATGGGGTAGAGCCAAGTCGCTATTGGGATAATCCTCGATAAATAGAGGGTGGTTTTGCGCCAGAGCGGCTCCGGCAACACCCGTGCTACGATCAAACGCATGTTGAGACAATGCAACAAATTGCGGTGGTAAGCCTTCGAAAAAGCGATACTTTAATTTTTCTCCTTCAGGAAGAATAAGGCCGGCACCATCGGCGCCGACGATTTTTGCTGCCGCGTTTGCCGCTATGTGGAAAAAGTGGGGCAGGTTGGTTTCACGGGCCAATATGGACAACAGAACGATATCGGAATCACGTAGATTAAGTGGCTCTTGCATGGTTGAGGGTTCCTCCTCCACAAACCCAATTAGTCCTAAGCAAAATTGAAGCCATAAAAAAACCGCAGCACGTTGGCTGCGGTTTTTCTTTTAGCCCGCCTTGAAAAGGCTGGTTATGAATCGGAAATCAGGCGGCGGAAGCGCGGCGGCGGAATTCGCCGGTCCGTGTGTCGATTTCCACGTTTTCGCCGATCTCGATGAACGAGGCGACCTGGATTTCATGACCATTGGTCAGCTTGGCGTCCTTCATGACCTTGCCGGAGGTGTCGCCACGAGCGGCCGGTTCGGTATAGGCGATTTCACGGACGATGATGGTCGGCAATTCAACGGAGATTGGCTTGTCGTTATAGAACACCACTTCGCAGGGATCAGTCATGCCATCGACGATGTATTTGATGGTGTCGCCCATGTTTTCCGCTTCAATTTCGTACGAATTGAATTCGGAATCCATGAAGACATACAGTGGATCGGTGAAGTAGCTGAAGGTGCATTCCTTTTTATCGAGAATGACCTGGTCGAACTTGTCATCTGCCTTGAACACCGATTCGGTGCTGCTGCCGGTGAGCAGGTTTTTCATCTTCATTTTGACAACAGCCGAGTTACGGCCGGATTTGTTGAATTCGGCTTTCAAAATGACCATAGGGTCTTTGCCGACCATAATGACGTTGCCGGCGCGAAATTCTTGTGCGGTTTTCATGGAAACTACCCAGTGTGCTTGTATGAGGTTTGACAAATAATTGAAAAAGGCCTGAAAAACCATGCCTTAGGTAAGGTCTGCACAAATGCAGACCTTACCGTGCAGGGCATGGATGCCCAGCCGCTCAATGACGTAAGTCATTGAAATGCGGAGCACAAGACCGGCTTGTGCGTTTCTGCGCGAAGCCATGGATGGCTTAGTGCAGAGTTTCCTTAGATTAATTGGTGCGGCATTGTAACCGCTCATATGCGGTTTTGACCAGCCAGTTGGAGAGTTCTGTTTGACCGGCGAGCGTGAGCCGGTTTTTTTCTGCGGCCGAGGCCAGAATGGCATGGTGTTCGATGAAGTTCTGCCAGCTTTCGGGCGCGAGTCGCTGCCGGTTCCAGTCATGCGTCAAGGTCCGCCAGGCGTTGAACGCAGGCGCAGGGAGGTCACCGCGGCAGGTATCCAGCAGGGCATCCAGTTTTTCCCAGTGCGCCTGATCGTCGGTGGGGTAAATCTGCCAGATGAACGGCTTGCCTGCCCAGAGGGCGCGCACGAGCGAATCTTCCCCGCGCACGAACAGAATGTCGCACAACCACAGCAGTCGATCGAATTGCGCCTGCGGCAGGAATGGCAGCACATGCAGTGTCACCGTTCCGCGTTGAATCTGGTCGCCTGCCATGAGTTCGGGATAGCGGAGGTGCTCGCGTGCGCTGGTAAGCAGGCGGCCTTCCGGTAGATAGATGGTGACGGCCTCGGTAGTGGTTTGAGCGAGATCGTCAATCAGGTCGCCAATCGCCCGGTTTTCATAGCCGAATAAAAGCAGCGATAGACCGTTTGGCAGCGGGATGTGCCATTCATGCGCCCAAGTCGTTTGCTCTGAATGAACAAAGTGATCACGCGCCCGGAACAGATTCGCCTCACAGAGCAACCCGCCGGAATCGGGGCGTGTACTCGGGAACACGAATAGCTTTTGCAAGCCATTGGGCTGTGGCGAGAACCGGCCGTGATAATCACTGATCCAGCGTTCGGCACTGAAATATTCCAGATTGAACCAGGCGACGGTCTGTTCGGGCATGTGCTGTAGATAGTCTTCCGGTAGGGCGCAGCCGAACGCTTCAATCACGAATCGGGCGGGTGGTGTGGTTACTGGTGCGTCGGTCCAGTGAATGATCGTGATTCCGTAGTGGCTTTGTTGCAAACAGGTTGGGTCGACTTCCGGTACCAGATGCACGAGTGCGTTCAGGTCATCGACCCAAAGCCGGACTACCTGCCGGTGATCTTCCGTCAGTATCCGCGCCAGTCGCCAACTCACGGCAATGTCGCCGTAGTTGTCGATAACGCGGCAAAAAATATCCCAATCGGCTCCGGGGCAATCGGCAACGGGTAAAGCTGTCGTCATTTTGGTGTTGGCGGCCAGTCGGTGATCGCGCCGTTATCCAGGTTCAAGGCGGCGATTCGATCATGGTAGGTGTCGGCAATCAGAAGGTTGTGATCGTTCAACACGGCCAGCCCATTCGGTTGTGCCAGATTTTTTGCAACGGTGGTGACTTGTAGGGTGTCGAGGTCGAGCTTACGGATGGCATTATTGAATGTGTCGGCGATATACAACGCGCCATTCAGATAAGCCAGGCCTTGTGGATGCTGCAACTGCGCCTGATCGGCCGCACCGCCGCGATCACCGAAGTTGAACAATCCCTTGCCGACCAGCGTGATGACCAGGCTGGTCGGCATGTTGATTTGCCGAATGGAAGAGGATTCGGGATCGGCCACGTATAAATTGTGATCGTGGTAGGCCAATCCGCTCGATTGGGCGAATTGGGCCAGCAGGCGCTCGCCATCGTGCAGCCCTTCGTCCCCTGTGCCGGCATACACTTCGAGTTTTCGCGTTTTGGGATCGTAGCGCCAGACGGCATGATCGCCTGCCATGGCAATGAACAAATCCCCACCCGCAGCTTCAAGCCCCCAGGGTGAATTCAGTGCCGTATCCAAGGCGGATGAGTTCACTTCGTTGAGAAAAGCACGCTGACCGTTACCCGCCACGGTGCTGACGGTTTGGCTGGAAAAATCGATGCGCCGAATCCGCTGGTTATCGGTATCGGCCACGTATAGATCGTTGTCCAGCCAGGCGAGTCCTTGAGGACGATCGAATTCAGCCACAGCAAAACTGCCATCGGCGAAACCCGTTTTGCCATTGCCGATGGTGGCCATCAGTTTGCCGGTACGGTCGAAGATACGTATCTGGTCATGGCCGGTATCGCTGATGGCGATATGTTGCCCTCCAACGGCAATTTTGGTCGGCAGGACAAAAAAGTGATTGTCGGCATTCAATGGTTTCAGAGGCAGCTTCGGATGAGTGAGTGCGAGTGCCTTACGGGCACCATCGACTGCCGCTTCGACAACGGGAACCATGTCTGCGTAGGGCCGTTCGCCGATGAAACTGTGCAGCACCTTGCCTTTCGGGCTGAGCAGCAGCATCGTCGGCCAGGCGAACACACCGTAGTGTTTCCACCACGTCATGTTTGCATCGATGAACACCGGCTCGTCAATATGAAAGCGTCGCAGGAAGGGCGTCATGTTATCCGCTTGCCTTGATGCCGAGAACTTCGGTGAGGTGACGCCAACAACCAGCAGATCGTCGCCGAACTTCTGCTTGAGTTGCTGTTGAATGGGGATCATGTGAATGCAGTTGATGCAGCCGGGCGTAAAGAAATCGAGCAGAACCACGCGCCCTTGCAAATCAGCCGATGTCAGCGGGCGACTCACATTGAACCAGCTGGCGTCGGCAGGGAAGGGTGGATAACCCGCGGCCTTGGCGGCAGGTGGCATAAACCACAACATGAGTGCCACAAAAGGCAGGGCCAAAATTGGCAGGAAAATGGCGCGAATACGGGGTTGAAAACGAAGCCAAAAACTGGACATGGTCCTTCCTCGAGCTGCAGAGATACACAGCATAGACCTAAGGAACCTCTGATTGAATCCTTCGTGACCGAGACGGGCTTTTGAGGGATGAGTCGCAAGGCGCGGCGCGAAACGAATGGTTATTCCATTCGTGAGCGGCGCAACACGGCGAATCGCCCTCAAAAGCCCGTCCCGTGCGGGTTGCCGCCCAAAAGCCGCAACACTTCATTATCGGCCTTGGCATCGTAGCGTAAACTACGACCTGCGGCCTCTGCCTCGTTTTGCGGCTTTTGGATCAGCAACTCGGCTCACGAGGGATTCAATCAGAGGTTCCCTAAACCCTTCCTGCCAATTCATTTCCTCAGTATTCCAATAGTGATTGTATTGAACGCGAAATGAACATCCGCTCCCGGAGGTTTTTGGCAAGTACGGGGCCGAATTCGCCCTTCTTGGCAGCAAGGCCGTACAATATGCCCCCATTTTGCTGAAAGTCAGATTGTTCCATGCCATTACTTACCGTCGAGCGTTTACATTTTGCCCTGGGTACCCGCGTCCTGCTCGATCATGTGGGGCTGACTGTGGAACCCGGAGAGCGCATCGCCCTGATCGGGCGCAATGGCATGGGCAAATCGACCTTCATGAAGATTCTGGCCGGTATCGTCCGTGCCGATGAGGGCGAGGTGCGCCTTGAGCCCGGCGCGCGCATTGCGTATTTGCAACAAGACCCGCAGATGGATTCGACTGCGAGCGTGTATGCCACGGTGGCCGAAGCCTTGGGGGGCATTGAAGCCACACTGACGGCCTATCATGCCTGTATCGAAAAGCTCGGTGCGGGCGATGATTCGGTGATGGATGAAATGGCGCGTCTGCAACAGCAGATCGAGGCGGTCGATGGGTGGTCGGTGGCGCAGCGGATCGACGAGGTCATCACGCGCCTTGATCTTGATCCCGATGCCTCGGTCAAATCATTGTCCGGCGGGGCGAAACGCCGGGTGCTGCTCGCGCAGGCGCTGGTAGTGCAGCCCGATGTACTGCTCCTCGACGAGCCAACCAACCATCTGGATATCGCCAGTATCGAATGGCTGGAAGGCTTGATCCGCAGCTTTTTCGGCGCGGTTATCTTCATCACCCACGACCGATCCTTCCTGCAAAATCTGGCCAACCGCATCCTGGAGCTCGATCGCGGGCAGCTCACATCCTGGCCGGGCGATTATCAGAACTATCTGCGTCGGGTCGAAGAGCGTGAACACGCCGAACAAATACAGAACGCCGAATTCGACAAATTCCTGGCCGAGGAGGAAGTGTGGATTCGTCAGGGCGTCAAAGCCCGACGCACGCGCAACGAAGGCCGGGTACGACGCCTGGAGGCCTTGCGGGAAGAACGGGCCGCCCGCGTGAACAAGCAGGGCAAGGTAGAGGTCGCGGTCGCCAGCGCACGGACTTCCGGGAAAATCGTGTTCGATGGTGAGCACATCAATAAAACCTACAATGGCAAGACCATCCTGAAGGACTTCAGCTTGCGCATCCTGCGTGGCGATCGGATCGGTCTGGTCGGCCCGAACGGCGTGGGTAAAAGTACGCTGATCAAGCTGATTCTCGGAGAAATTCAACCGGATAGCGGCACCGCCCGACAAGGCAGCCAGTTGCAGGTCGCGTACTTCGACCAGCATCGCGCGCAATTGCGTCCTGACTGGACGGCCTTGCAGAATGTTTGCGACGGTGGTGACCGCATTGATGTTCACGGCCAAAACATGCACGGCATCGGTTACTTGCAGAAATTCCTGTTTACGCCGGAACGTGCGCGCACCAAGGTCGAGTCTCTCTCTGGTGGGGAGCGCAATCGCCTGCTGTTGGCGCGGCTGTTCGCGCAGTCGGCTAACTTACTGGTGCTCGATGAACCCACCAATGATCTTGATCTTGAAACATTGGAAGTGCTGGAACAGGTGCTGCTGGACTTCGACGGCACCTTATTGGTCGTGAGCCATGACCGGGCATTCCTCGACAATGTCGTCACCAGCTTGCTGGTGTTCGAAGGCGAAGGGCGTGTGCGTGAAGTGGTTGGAACCTACGAGGATTGGCTGGCTATTCGAGATCGGGAGAATGCTCAGCAAAGCGCCTCAACATCGAAACCAGCCTCCAATGCCGTAGCCGGCGTGAACTTGGTCAACGCCTCAAAGAAAGAAGGCCTGAGCTTCAAGGAACGGCACGAACTGGCGGCCTTGCCGGAAAAAATCGCCGCATTGGAAAATGAACAGGCGGAGCTTACCGCGCAAATGAGTGATCCGGCATTCTATGAGCAGCCCGACGACAAGACCGCGCCCGTTCTATCGCGTATGGCCGCAATTGACGACGAACTGGCGCGGTTGATGGATCGCTGGAGCGATCTGGAAGCGCGAGCGACAGAGTGATTTAGTGTGGCGTGAGCCAACATAAAATGAATGCCACACTAGAATCGGATTTTTTTCAATGGCAGGATGACCGTCTGATCCTGCGGCTCAAGGTGCGGCCCAGAGCCAGTCGTAATGCCTGGGGCGAGGTCATCGGTGATCGGATCAAACTGTATCTGACAACGCCACCCATCGACGGCAAGGCCAATCAGGCGGTGATCGCCTTTGTTGCCAAGACCTTTTCGGTGGCCAAAAACCGGGTGGGTATCCGTCGTGGAGAAACCAGTCGGGATAAGGAGGTCATCGTCCATTGGCCCCCAACGCCGAAAGCCGGTTCATCCGAGGCGGAAAACCTGCTGCGGCAAGCCCTGCAGGGATAGGCAACGGGTGGTTCATCCGAGGCTTG
>NZ_DAIESY010000133.1:0-7213 GCF_027346185.1 Halothiobacillus sp. | reverse complement strand
GACTATCAAACCCATGAAATTCTTGTGCCGGGGCAGGCGGACACGGAAAACACTCAGGAAAACAGGAAATCATCCCTGCAGCTGCTGCATTCGAATTTGCCCGGCGATCAGGCCGAATTCTATTACCGCCTCTCGCAAGCGCTGACTGTACTTGTGCTTGCCTTGATTGCCGTTCCTCTGGCCCAAGCCAAACCCAGATCGGGCCGGTATGGCCGACTCTTCTGGGCATTTCTGCTCTATGCTTTGTATTTCAATTTGATTGCCCTGATGGAGAACGTCATCAAGCACGGTGAGCTTACGTTGTGGCAGGGGCTGATCTTGACGCACGGGGCATTCATTCTTTTGTGGCTTTGGCTGCTCTGGTGGATGAGTGGTGGTTCGCGGCGACTGTGGCAACGCCTGTTCCGGAGACGACATGGGTACGCTTGATCGTTATCTGATTCGAGCGATTGTTGTCGGCGGCTTGGCGTCCACAGCCGCGTTCGCATTGCTGATTATCGTTTTCGGCGCCATCGATGAATTACCGAAGGTCAATGCAAGCTACAGTGCGATAGATGCCCTATCCTTCGTGCTGTTGACCACGCCGGGCTATCTCTACGATTTTTATCCGGCAGCGGTGCTCGTCGGTGGCCTGCTCAGTCTGGGTAATCTGGCGGCACATTCGGAACTCACCGTGATGCGGTGTTCCGGGATGTCGATGTTCCGTCTCGCGCGTCCCGTGTTACTCGGTGCCACGATTCTTGCACTGATTGGTATGTTGATTGGAGAGACGGTCGGTGCCTGGGGGCAGGAAAAAGCCAATCAAACGCGGGCGAAAGCGCAGGGAACCGGCGTCAGCATGAATCTCAAGTCCGGTTTGTGGTTGCGCGACGGTGACCGTTTCATCAATGTGGGTCAGGCCATCGTCGGCGGGCGTTTGAATCATGTGCGCGTGTTCACGGTCAATGCGCAAAGCCAGCCTGTTCAGCTATTGTCGGCGAGTTATGCGACCAGCGAAGGCGGGGATTTATGGCGTCTGTACGATGTGAAAGAATCCACGCTCGACACGACTGTTCCTGGAAACAGCGTCAAGGTGAGAACCGCCCCCGTGCAGGAGCACGTGCGCTTGTTCTCGCAGAAAATACTGAATATTGCCGTGCTCAATCCACGGCATATGAACATTCTGCAACTTCATTCCTATGTGGACTATCTGCATAAAAATAAGTTGGACGCCTCCGCCTATTCATCCGCACTTTGGGCGCGGGTGTTTGCGCCCATTTCCGTGTTGGTGATGCTGTTTTTGGCCTTGCCATTCGTATTTGCGCCGCAACGTGGCGGTGGCGCCGGGCGCTGGTTATTTATCGCCATTGTGCTCGGCGTGGTTTACCTCACCCTGGTACAGATTGTTTCGGCGTTTGCGCCGGTGTACGGCGTGGGTCACCCGCTTGTCCCGTTTTTGAGTGCAGCGGTGCCGCCCGTGCTGTTTGCACTCTTGGGTGTATTTGCGCTGCGGCGATTCAACCCTGCGCGTCGGACGGCGCTGCCGATAAGTTAACTCTGCGGCATAAAATAATGAGGATGTCATGAGTTTAGATGAGTTTGACCACGGCCCTGCGAATAATGAAAGCGGCACCGACGGTTTCGAGCATCGGTCGATCGCTGAATTTTCCGAACAGGCCTATCTCAACTATGCGATGTATGTGATTCTCGATCGCGCGTTGCCGAGTGTGTGTGATGGCCTCAAACCCGTGCAGCGCCGCATCGTCTATGCCATGAGCGAATTGGGGTTGACGGCGGCATCCAAACACAAGAAATCGGCGCGAACGGTCGGTGATGTGATCGGCAAGTTCCATCCGCATGGCGATTCGGCCTGTTACGAAGCGATGGTGCTGATGGCGCAACCGTTTTCGTATCGTTATCCGCTGATCGATGGCCAGGGCAACTTCGGTTCGCCGGACGACCCCAAATCCTTTGCCGCCATGCGCTACACCGAATCTCGGCTCACGGCCTACGCCCATAGCTTATTGGCCGAAGCGGAGCAGGGCACGGTCGATTGGCAACCCAACTTCGATGGCACGCTGGAAGAACCCACGCTGCTGCCTGCGCGTTTGCCGAACGTCCTGCTCAATGGCGGCATGGGTATTGCCGTTGGCTTGTCCACCGATATTCCGCCGCACAACCTGCGAGAAGTCGTCGCGGCCACCATCGCGTTACTGGATGAGCCGGAGAGCACTGTGGACGATCTTTGCCGCCATCTGCGCGGCCCGGATTTTCCCACCGAGGCGGAAATCATCACGCCGCCGGATGACATCATCCAGATGTACCGCACCGGCACGGGTTCGGTTCGCCAGCGGGCGCGCTATGAAGTCGAACAGGGTGAAATTATCATCACGGCGCTGCCGTTTCAGGTGTCGGGAAGCAAGATTCTCGAACAGATCGCCGCCCAGATGAATGCCAAAAAACTGCCGTTGGTGACGGATCTTCGCGACGAATCCGACCACGAGGCGCCCACCCGCCTGGTGATCATTCCGCGCAGCCGACAGGTGGATACTGAAGCATTGATGGCGCATCTCTTTGCGACCACCGATCTTGAAAAGAGCTATCGCGTGAACATGAACGTGATCGCGCTCGATGGCCGCCCCAGAGTGATGAATCTCAAGGATCTGTTGACCGAATGGTTGCAGTTCCGCCGCCAGACGCTGACCCGCCGCATCAAGTGGCGTCTGGCGAAGGTGGAGAACCGGTTGGAGATTCTCGCCGGCCTTCTGATTGCCTTCCTCAATATCGATGAAGTCATCGCCGTCATTCGCGAAGCCGACGAACCCAAGGCCGAATTGATTGCCCGGTTCGATCTCACCGAGCGTCAGGCCGAGGCGATTTTAGAAATTCGCTTGCGGCAACTGGCCAAACTCGAAGAAATTGCGATCAAGAAAGAGCAGGGTGAATTGGTGGCCGAAGCAGAGATTCTGCGCGGCTTGCTGGCCGATGAATCCCGCTTGCGCAATCTGCTGCGCGACGAACTACAGGAAGATGCCCAAAAATACGGCGATGCTCGGCGTTCGCGTTTGGTTACACGCGGTGCGGCACAGGCATTGGCCGAAACGGCCCTCATTTCCAGTGAACCGGTCACCGTCGTGTTGAGCAAGAATGGCTGGATTCGTGCCGCCAAGGGGCATGATGTCGATCCGGTTGCGTTGTCCTACAAGGCGGGGGATGGGTATCTCGCCCACATGAACGGCAAATCTACGCAGTCGGTCATCCTGTTCGACGATACCGGCCGCGCCTACACGCTGGCTGCGCATAGCCTCCCGTCTGCGCGAGGGCAGGGCGAGCCATTGACCGGGCGGCTCAGTCCGCCGACCGGCGCGCAATTTATTCAAATGGTGATGGCCGATGATCAGGATGCCGTTTTGTTATGGCAAAGTGGCGGTTACGGCTTCATCACGCCGTTTGAGGAACTGCTCAGTCGCCAGCGTGCCGGTAAGGTGATCGTGAGTCTGCAAGACGGTGCCACACTCGGTACGCCGATTCGCTTGAACGATACGATCGAGCGCATTGCCTTCGCATCCAGTGATGGTCACGTGCTGATCCTCGAACGTGCCGACATTCCACAACTGGGCAAGGGCCGCGGCAACAAGCTGATGGGGCTGAAATCCGGGGCAACATTAATTGCTGCCTGTGCCTTGGCCGAAGGCGAATCGCTCAAGGTTCAATCCGGTGCGCGGAGCGTGACCCTGCGTGGTGTCGACTTTGAAAACTACGGTGGTGCGCGCGCCAGTCGTGGTCGCATCCTGCCGCGCGGATTCCAGCGCGTCGATGCCCTTTTCCCAGCTCAGGACTAATAATCAAAATGGCCGCGCCCGCCCTGTCGCACATGTTGGATGAGTTGATCGCCACGCCGTCGGTGAGCAGTGTGATGCCTCAGTTCGATATGGGAAATCGGTCGTTGATCGATCGTTTGGCCGGTTGGTTGGAATCGGCCGGATTCAGCGTCGAAATCCTGCCATTGGAAGGCCATATCGACAAAGCCAATCTGATCGCCACGCTGGGCACCGGTGATGACGGCCTGATCCTCGCGGGGCATACCGATACGGTGCCGTGGGATGACAAGCGTTGGCAGCATGATCCATTCCGCTGGACGGTCGATCAGGGGCGAGGTTACGGTCTCGGCAGCGCCGACATGAAAAGCTTTCTGGCTCTGGCGATTGAAGCGGCACGCGGATTGAAACCGGAAGATCTGCATCATCCACTCATTATCGTTGCCACCGCCGATGAAGAGAGCACCATGGACGGCGCGCGGCTGTTGGCTCGGCTCAGGCGACCGAGGGCGAAGTACTGCATCATCGGCGAACCGACCGATCTCACCCCGGTACATATGCACAAGGGCGTGATGATGGAGTCGCTGACCGTTACCGGCCGCAGCGGGCATTCAAGCAACCCGCAAATGGGTCGCAACGCCATCGACGGCATGACGCGCGTGCTTGCCGATCTGTCCAATTGGCGCGAATCACTCAAGCAGCAGAGTAACCCGGCTTTTCTCGTGCCCTATGCCACCCTGAATTTCGGACATATTTGTGGCGGGGATAACCCGAACCGGATTTGCCCGCAGTGCGTCCTGAATTTCGATTTGCGACCCTTGCCCGGTATGAGTGGACCCGAATTGCGTCAGGAGCTACGGGAGCGGATTGCCCGTGTGCTGGATGACACGGATCTCGATTTCGAAATGACGTCGCTAATGGCCGGCATCGAGCCTTTTTCCAGCGGCGATGACTCGGTCTTGGCGCGGGAATTGGCGGAAATCAGTGGCAAAACGCCGATTACCGTGGCATTTGGCACCGAGGCGCCATTCTTCAAGGAACTGGGTTGCGATACGGTTGTGTTCGGTCCGGGCCGAATCGATCAGGCGCACCAGCCAGACGAATACATCGAGTTATCGGCTTTGGACGATACCGTCAGGATGTTGCGCAGTTTGATTCACCGCTGCTGTACGGCAGGCTGATTTTTATTTTGGCAGGGCTGTAGCGGGCGTTTCACTTGTCAAATCCAGCACCAACTGAGCCAGATGCGCCAAGGCACCGGGTTCGCCCAGATGTTGTGGAATCTCTGCCAGTGCCGTGATTTGGCTCGCACGGCTTTCAGTTTCGTGCATCAACTCATCGATTTTATTTGTGATGGCGTCCGGCGACGCGGCGCTCTGGATCAATTCGGGAAATGCATTCCGGTTCAAGACGATATTCGGCAGGCCGATGCGTTCGATATGCACGAGATGCTTTGCCAGCCAGTACGTGATCGGGTGTGTTTTGTACACGATGACCATCGGTGTGCCGATCAACGCCGCTTCCAGCGTGGCCGTGCCCGACGCAATGATGAGTGCATCGCTTGCGGCCATGACTTCTCTGGCGTGACCATTGACCAAGGAAAGTTTGGCACGCAGTTCCACCGAGATGGCGCACTTCGCCAATTCCTGCTCAAACCACACCGGATCAATGGAATCGGCGATGGGCAGGGCGAACAACCAATCCGGATGCGCCTTCAGCAAGCGCTGCGCCGTGGCAAGCTGAGTGCACAGCAAGCGGCTGATTTCGCTGCGACGACTGCCGGGCAGCAGGCCGATCAGCGTTGCTGCGGGTGCAATTTCGAGTGTCTGCCGAGCTGCGGCCTGCACAAGGTTTCGGGTGGTGTCGGTTTTGCAGGATTCAGGCGGGATCATGTCGCGCAACGGGTGCCCGACATGGGTTGTCGGCAGTCCGTATCGGGTGAACAAGGGTACTTCGAAATCAAATAAAACAGCCAGATGATCCGCGACATCGGCGAATTTTTTTGCCCGCTTCGGACGCCAGGCCCATACCTGCGGCGCGACAAAAAACAACACCTTGATGCCGTGTGCCCGTGCCGCCTTGGCAAGCCGCTGATTGAATTCCTGAAAATCAATGGCGATTACAATATCGGGTTTGAATGCAACCATGGCATCGATCAGGGTGTTCAACGCCTGTTTGAGTTGCCCGTAATGACGGAACACTTCAACCAGACCCATGACGGAAACGGTGTTCAAATCAACAACCGTATCGATGCCGGCAGCACGGCTTTGCGTCCCGCCCAGACCTTGGGCAACGCTGCCTGGACGCAGTGTATTCAACCGCTGGAAAAGTTCGGCGGCATAATGGTCGCCGGAAGCTTCGCCCGCAGCGAAAAACAGACGCAGAGGCCGCGAAACGGATGGCGTAGTGGAGTCGGTCATGGTCGGGGTATGGATATGTCTAAAAATTGAATAAGAGGGCAGTATGCCGCAATTGCCTTTGTTTGAGATGCAGCCAGCCGGATTAATCTACGCGGGCGTGGACGAGGCCGGACGAGGCCCGCTGGCAGGCCCCGTTGTGGCCGCCGCCGTCGTTTTGTATCCGGATGATCCGATCATTGGCGTGAACGATTCGAAAAAACTGACCGAACGACAACGCGACAAATGGTTCGATGAAATAACCCGTCGCGCGCAAGCGTTCGCCATTGCCGAAGCGACGGTACAGGAAATTGATACGCTCAATATCCTGCAGGCATCGCTGCTGGCCATGCGCCGCGCCGTGATGGAAGTTGAAACCCATATGCGATCTCAGGGTTGGAAACTGGATCGTATTCATGTCGATGGCAACCAGTGTCCCAAAATGGGCAACATGGAATGTCATGCCCTAGTGGGTGGCGATGGCCGGGACGCGGCGATTGCCAGCGCCTCGATTCTGGCGAAGGTGACTCGGGACAGGTTTCTTCTCGTACTGGATGAGCAGTATCCGCAGTATGAGTTTGCCAAGCACAAGGGCTATCCCACGCCGCGACATCGTGAACTGCTTGTTGAATTCGGTGCGTGTCCCGAACATCGGACCAGCTTTGCGCCCGTCAGGGCTGTTCTGCGTGCGGAAAATTTCGATTAGGAACCCGGTTCATTGGAACCAATATACCGACGATTTCATCGAAGCTCGGCTCATTATTTCGGCTTGGTCTTTATTCTTTCAGGAGTTCTGCGTTCATGTCCCACGGCCTACACACCCACGCGCCACACGAAGAAGCTGTTCATGAAGCCGCGCACAGCGCGCAACATCAAAAAGGGCATAGCCTCAACCAGTGGGTCGCCATTTTCACCGCGCTGATCGCGGCATTGGGCGCCATGGTGAGTTATCAAGGCACCAACCTGATGAATGAAGTTCTGCTCTACAAGAACGAGGCTGTGCTGAAGAAAGCCAATGCG